>JBNMJR010000162.1:0-6493 GCA_050873925.1 Acetatifactor sp. | reverse complement strand
GTCGCACTGTATTCGTATTTTGTAAAAACGCCTGCCTTCGCCTGCCGGCTTTTCGGCAAGAATCCTCTCTTCCCCGTGAATACAGGTCGTCACAACAAAATAATTCTCTGCCGCTTTCTTCCGTATCTCCATGCGTATGTGGTTTTCATTGTTCTGGTATAGTACCATTCCCGCCGTCTCAAATTCCTGTTTCGGCTCAAATTCCATTCCGGTCTCTGCGAAGAATGCATAGTTCTTCTGGCGGATTCCAAAATAGGAACAATGGCTGCGGTCAGATATTTTTTCCTTTTTTGTATAGAGCCGCAGCATCCCCGGTCTATGGCTCAGGGAATAGTTTTCTTCCGCGATCCTCTCTATGCTTACCAGCCGTTTGTCCGGTGTTTTGTCCCAAAAGCTGATATGGTCGGAAGTGCTGCTTACTTCCTCCGGAAAACGGTATTCCTTCGTGGGCAGTTCCAGCGTATCCTCCAGGTGCCCGACACCTTCGGCAATCACCGGCCAGCCATCTTCCCATATAACTTTCGCCAGAAAAGTCTCTCTGCCCATGCTACTGTGTCCTTCACAGGGTCTGGATGCCAGCATTACCACATACCAGTTCCCCCTGCCATCCTCCACCAGATCTCCGTGTCCGGCATAGATTACCGGATAATTTTTCCCCAGATTCCTATGGGTAAAGATTGGGTTTCTGGGACACCCCTCGAACCACTGAAACAGATTTTTACTTCTGGCAATACTGATGCTGTGCTCCGGTCCGGTTCCCCCTTCTGCATGCATCAGATAATAATAATCGTCAATCTTATAAAGATGCGGTCCCTCCGGCCAGATGACATCTTTTACAGCCCCTTTCCAGATTGCCATGCTTTCTCCCACAAGCTTCATCTGTCGAAGATCCAGTTCCTGTACCCAGATTTCCCAGTCTCCGTTATAACGGACACCTTCCGGGTTCGGTCTCGTACCGCAGTAATAGCATTTCCCGTCATCATCGAAGAAAAGACTGGGGTCGATCCCCGGTGCATTCTCTCCGAGATAATAAGGATCTGACCACGGTCCCGCAGGGTCTTCTGCCGTTACGATGAAATTGCCCCCGAAGCTTACATTGGTAGTGATCATGTAAAATACTCCATCATGGAACCGGATCGTCGGTGCATAAATCCCCTGTGAAATCTCGCTTCCCTCCACCGGAAGCTGTTTCGGTCTGTCAAGAATATTCCCGATCTGTTCCCAATGTGCCAGATCTCTGCTGTGGAAAATCGGAACTCCCGGCGCATATACGAAGCTGGAATTCACAATGTAATAATCCTCTCCCGCCCGGCATATAGATGGATCCGGATAGAATCCGGATAAAATAGGGTTCTTTGCTGTAACCATTTTGTTTTCCTCACTCTGTTCTATATTGTGTAACCAAAACCCAAGATCGTAAATTTTCTATTCCGGTCCTCCTCTGTCAGGGTGATCCGTATTTTGTGGACCCGGCTTTCCTTCTCTGAGAACAATAATACGGCATTGCAGTGCAGCCAGTTGTTCTTATGGGGGTCTGCCGTCATACAATACACATCATTTACAAATACATCTGCCCTCCCTACATCCGTTTCTCCGGAATCCTTAAATAGGAGAAAAAGTGCTTTACAGGTTATCTCCATTTCAAATCCCGGCATCTGCGGTGTTGTTCCGTCGTACATCCAGTTATATGGAAATTCCGGTGTCTGTGTAAGATTTTCGTCCAATTCCACACTCTGCAATTCCGTATCAGTAGATGTAAAACCACCGGCCCGGATCCTGGCTCCCACATAACGGTTCTTCTTATCCAACAGAAAAATTCTTTCAAAATCAGCACCAATCACTGCCGGACCGGAAAGCTTCGCCGACAGGATCTGTTCCTCCGTCACTCCTTCCGCAAAAGTCCCAACTCTTGCATGTTCTGTGGCATCGCAACACTCAAACAGGTATTGCAGACAGTCTGCCATAATGGTGTGTCCGGTATTATTGGGATGGAACATATCATAGAAAAACTGATTCTTCGACAGTATCCTTCCCCCGCTGCACTTTAAGGAAAACTGCGGGGTTACTGCATCGCGGATGCTCACCATGGGAAGATCATAGAGATCTCCCACCGGTCTTAACCGCTCCTGCAGATTCCAGTCATTGGCAAATACGGAAAACAGCAAGACCACTGCCGGTTTCCAGGAGAGCTTCAGCACTTTACGCACCAGGCTTTCATAGCAGACACCCTTTGTCTCATCTCCCTCATCATTTACCGCAAATTCAATAACCACAATATCCGGGTGTTCCTCTTCCCTGAGCACATCCCGGTCAAACCGGATCATTCCCAGTTCCGAAGGTGTTCCACCGACTCCTGCTTTGATAAATTTTACATTATTCTGTGTCGCAAACCTCTTCTGAAACAGTTGAAAGGATTTATATGCATAACATTCCGTATGGATCGGCGTTGCTCCGGCTCCCTGTGTGATGGATCCGCCGATATAGGCAAGCGTTACCTCTTTTCCGGCTCTGGATTTTTCGATAGCTTTGCGGATACGATAAGGATTCCCAAGATGCAGCAATGAATGACTGACCATTCTGTAATATTCTTCCGAATGCATATCTATGGCCAGATCCTCTTCCTCCGGTGGTGCTTCGTATCCATCATTTAAAAACAGTCTTACGCTGACTTTTCCCATCCGCTCCGGCGTATCAAACAGAATCTTGATCTGTCCCGGCACATGATCATCCTCTGTCCATTTGTAATCCGACAGATAAATTCTATGCTCCATACCGTCACACCGGAGGGAAGCCGTAAGATTGGTTCCGCCTCCGTACAGGTCTTTTTTTCCATACATCTGAAACACAAATTCTGCGGTTTCTTCCGGCTGGTCTGTCTCCACGCTCACGCCGATACTATGTACCAGTCTGCCAAATCCCTCTACTGTCTCCAGAAGCCTCAGTTCTTCCTTATCCGTAACATTTCCGGTGATCTGTGCACTGTTGATCAGCCGTCCGTCACTTTCATAGATAAACTGGACTCCACTTCCGTCCTTTTGCCGTTCTCCAAAAATATCCTTGTCTTTTAATATATAGAAATAAGGTCTTGCCTTTTCCGGATCCTTCGGTGCTGCCGGTCCTGCCATTTCCATCCCTCCCAAGCTTTTATCAGTTCTATTATAGTCCGGCTCCCCTTGCACAAACACCCGGGAAAGTATAGGAAATGAAGGGAATAATTTTATATCCGGCATGCGGCAAAACGCCTCCGGAAGGAATTCCAGTCTTCCTCTGCGTTTCGTTCCATCACGATTGCTTTTGTCCTCTGTCCTTCCGAAATATATTTCTTTATAATGTTTTGCATCCGTTCCGGTGTCTCTCCCGCATCCGTCATCACCAATATAGTCTCTACATCTTTTCCTGCTGCCAGAAAATATTCCATAATATTCGGTATTTTCCCCTGGTGCAGGAAGCAGGACGCAGTTTCTGTGGAAAGTGCTTTTAAGAGTATCACTCTACGTTCTTTTTTCGTTCTTTCAAAATATGCCGGTGTATATACATAGATCGTACTTACTTTTTCTTCTTTTGCAATGTAATCGTAATGTATATGTACCTGACCGTGCACTGTATCCACAAGTTCTGTCAGTGGGAACTCCGGATCCGGCATTTCCAGATAGTTCACGGCCCTGTCTCCCCAGTATCCCACCGGGGCATCCGGGTTGATCACATCCGCACCGTTCACCTTGAAGTACACATTATGGTATCCCGGTACAATATTGTGGATCTCTCCCGTCCAGTACCCTTGTATTTCCCGGCTTTTCCCAAGTTTTACGGATTCCTTTCCGTCCAGAGAGACTTCTACCGCGACTGCCTTCTCAGCCTCGCAGCATACGGCCGCTGTCCCCTGTTCCGTGATGCAGATGCCGTGAGGAATGTCCGGATATTTTCCGGCCGGTCTCCCTGCTTGGTCTGTCTCAAACCGGATCTGCCGGTATACCGGATTAAACATCAGCATCTGTTCTTCCATGGTCTGTATCCGGAGTCTCTGCCTTGTAATTCTGGCAGTTGTTTCTCCCGGAATATCGTCCGCTTCCACCCCTGTTTTCCGGAACAGCAGCGGCACAAAATCATACAGGCTTTTTCTCCAGACATGCCATTCATGATATCCCTCATATACTTTGGCAATGCAGTTCTTTCCCACAGCTTCAAAACGTTGTTCTATCTGTTCCATCCCTTCTCGAATCTGTTCTTCATAAGTGCCACAGGACATAAATACCACATCCAGCTGCTCGTCGCTGTCGCAGATCCGTTCCATCTCATGAATAGCAACTCCGGAAAAAACACCGGCAGCAGAAAAAAACTTCATATTTTTTGCTACAATATCCGTAGTCTGCGCCGATCCCAGGGAAAGTCCCGCCATCGCCCGGTAATCTCTTCCCTTTCTCACCCGGAAATTATTTTCAATATAAGGAATAATATTCCGGGTCAGTTCACTCTCAAAATCCCCGGGGTAAAATACCGGTTGTTCCCCGTCTCTGAACGCATAGCCACTGCTCATGACCACGATCATTTTCTCGCACTTTTTCTCTGCGATCAGATAGTCCATGATAAAGTTCGTCTTGCCCTGCCAGATCCATCCGGTCTCGTTCTCTCCCACGCCATGCTGCAAGTACAATACCGGGTATCGCTCATTTCCATCTTCATATCCATAAGGTGTATAGACATAACATTCCTTCAGGTGGCTGCTTACCTTCGAAACGTATTTACAGATGCTGACCGTACCATGGGGAATTTCCTTCGCGAAATAAAAATCCACATCTTTTTCTGCCACCTCAAAAGTGTTGATTGCGGCAAAGCAGCCGTAAGAAATTCCGGCATACGGATTACAGATCCGGACACCGTCCACATACCAGAAATAATAATGCATCCCCCAGTGAAAATCTGGAACTTCCGCGAAAAATCCGCCCTGCCCGTCGGGCAGCAGATCTATTTTTTCATTTGAGAAATATCCGCCCTGCCCGGCAGCCTGTACTGTTTTTGCCATCGGCGCATACAGATAAAAAATGACCGTACCGTCCTCTTTCACCGTAACGGAGGGTCTTCCTGTTCTCTTTTTTTCGATTGGATATCTGTCCAATGCCGCGTTTCTCTTCTCGTTCATAAAAAATACCCCCAATCCTTTTCTTTAGTGTAAAGGAATTTGGAGGTATTTTTCTATTCGTTTTTTATACTTTTTTGTGAAAAACTTATCCTTTTACTCTTTTTTCCACCTCAAGCTGCAGCATCTGATAGTAAATCTCCGGGTTGCAGGAATGATATGCTTCCATATACTGCTCCCACGCAGTTTCAAAATCTTCTGCCATGATCACCTGGGGAAGCCATTTGTGTTTCACTGCTTCCATCTGATCCCGGATCTGCCCGGCAGGGGAATTGGCAGACAGGGACGTGGTGTAGCTGTACATGGGGTACCATGCTCCGGGAACCTCGTTATTACCGATCATATCCACATAATTTGTTACTCCGTAAGCAGAAAAACATTCCTGAATATCCTCCGGTTGATTTTTATAAAATTCCGTTGTCTGATATTCCAGAGAAAATGCATTGATCCCATCAGAAAGTTTTCCCTCTACTCTTGGAAAATAAGAATAAAAGCAAAAATGTTTTCTCTTTTCCTCCGAAGTCATCCACCGTTTCGCCTGCTCCTCAGTCAGGTAGAACAATCCATTCTCATCCACACAGTAGTCATCACCCTCTTCGCCCCAGAACCGCAGTTTCATAATCTCCGGCTCCAGCAGATCGCTGACAAACTGCAAAGCTCCGTCAATATCTTCGCAGGATACCGTAATAGATAAACCGGTGGAACTATCCAGCTCTGCGGAACGTGTCACATGCCATTTATTGGCAGTTCCAGTCTCTCTGGTAATTGGGAGCGGAACATAATCACAGCCCTGTTCTCTAAGCCCTTGTTCATCATAGGCATTCTGAATCGAATAGTAAAACTGCCACCACTGATCCGGCATGCCACAGACCGCCCCTGTAGACAGTTTCGCCAGATAGTCCTCATAGGTCTCTGTAAATATCTCTGCGCCGAGAATCCCTTTGTGATATTCCTCATTCAGCTTTTTAAAATACCATTTTGCAGTATCCGTGGTGTTATAATCAATAACCTGTAATGTATCCGGTTCCACAATGCAGCTTCCGTCATTGGGATAGCCATCCAGAAACTGCGGTATATTTTCCAGGCAGAAATACCGCCAGCCATCACATAAAATCGTAAACGGAATGTTCGGTGTGCCATCCTCCATTACAGGATTCGCTGCCACATAACGCTCAATAAGATCGAAATATTCATCTACGGTATGTATTTCCGGATACCCTGCCCATTTCAATACTCTGGTCTGGATCCAGAAAGCCTCACCGGAGTGAGTCACCTCCACATCTTCGCCGTGGGTCACTCCAAACTGTGGAATCCAATAAATATGGCCGTCCGGTCTGCGAAATCTCTCCCACTGTTCTT
>JBNMJR010000161.1:0-6507 GCA_050873925.1 Acetatifactor sp. | reverse complement strand
GCTCCGTGGAAGTCACCTGGGATAACAGACCCAGACTTCGCTTGAGAAAAAGAGTCAGAAGTGCCACCGGATCCAGAGTCGTTCCATCGATCTGCACCGGTTCCCCGTCTTTTGCCAGCTTCAGAAGATGCTCCACCAGAATCCCCTCTTCTTCCTCCGCATACCGGAGGGCTTCGCTTCCATAGAACCACTGGTTGACTCCCTGTCTCTTGCTCAGGACCAGGGGAATCGTATAGACCTGTGAACCTGCAACGGAAGACAATGTGGTGATCTCCTCTTCCCTGCCTGTGACATAGCAGCTGATCTGCGCATAATCCTTCCCCAGATCATAGCCCACTATAACTTTATCGCTTCCCGGCAGTCGCATGTTCTTCCGCCTCCTCTCCTGCTGTCTTTTTTATCTTTACTGCAACGTGAACAATCTGTGATCCAGATATTCTCTGCGGTAATATTCCTCGATCAGATGGTCCAGTGTCGTATCATCCTGCAATGTCATGCTGATCATCATATCATTGATGATCTCATATTTGCTGTCCGGACTTTCATTCATAATATCACTCTTCTGCAGGCTCCCGCTCTCCGTCAACTGTTCTTCGTTCTCCGACTCTTCCATAATGTAATATTGAAGATTCTCCCCGAAAAACAGAACGAATTCCTTGAAAAATACACCGCTGTATACTTCCTGCATATATTCTGACAGGTAATCCTCCGCCTGCCCGTTCTCATGCAGCATCACATAGTGGATCCTCGCCCGGACACCGCCTCTTGTGTGATACTCCACGATAGTCTTGTCTTTCATTTCCTGCAGCTGTGGCAGACAATCCTGATACTCCCTGAAAAAGTTCAGATGAATGTGATCCTTCATCATTTCCTCCAGGAAATCCCGGACCAGAGGTTCATCCTCCCGCTCCAGCTTGTCCTTATTCTCCGCATAGAACTTCAGATAAGCCAGTTTGCAGATCCGCTGGGTCTCTTCTCCCCGCAGGTAGCAGTTGCGGATCTCCCGGAATACATATTCCTCCGTGATCTTCTCCCGGCAGAAATAGTCATAAGAGCTTTGCACCAGAACCGCTTCCTCTATCTCCTGTCTGGCTCCCTGAGATACATAGTAACGGAAAATATCCATACGCTCTCCCACGAAAGCACCGGAGAACAGCATCTGCAGCAATATCTTTTCACTTAAACTGTAACAATCCACCTCAAAAGATCTGGCTGCTTTCCAGATGTCGCGCAGTTCCTTCGTGGTACCGGTGGCATAACGCACCAGATACTCCAGGATTCCGCCGTTATATTTACCCTTTCGGAATGCCGTCAATGCCGCCGCATACAGGACTGCCTCTCCCTCATGGGCCGACTGCGTGATCACACCGTCCGTAAGCCGCAACAGGATCTTAGGTTCCACAAAATAAGGGGTATATGCTTCCATCCAGGCATAGGCCTTCTCATAATTCCCCCGCAGCACCAGAAACCGCAGGATCAGTTCCCGCTGTTCCTCCGTAAAACCGTCCCCCTGCAATTCCTGCAGATATTCATCCAGTGCCTGCAAATTGTCCGCGTCGAAATAGGCCTGTACCAGCTGTACGGCAATCTCACTGCGCAGTTTCGGCTCCACAGCATCACTTTCCGCCAGTCTTGCCATACGCATCAGCTTTGCGGAAGATATGGTCTCTTCCGTTCTGCCGTTCTCCATGAAATACAGATCCAGTTCCGCGGTATCCGGCACATAATGCTCCAGAAGTCTTAAATATTTCCCCGGTACCAGCAGTTTTTCCAGGGTGTATTCCACATTTTTAAGGAACCTGTTGCCATAGGCATCCTCAAAGGCAATGGTATAATCATTTCCATAAATTGCCACCCAGGCCGTACCATTCTGCAGTGCCGTCTCGGACAGTATCAGATTGCCCTGCTGACTGACGATCACCTTGCGCATTCTGCTGTCTTCCACTCTTACCATATGGGCAAACAGCAGACGGGACAGGGGCTTCGCCATAACTTCCGTCACAATGGCCGGAGACAGAAATTCCTGATACAGTATCGCCAGATGTCTGTTGATATGCTGCTTCTGGATCTGGTCAATGACGAACCTCTCCATTCTCGGCTCGTAATGTTCGTACAATTCCTCATAATCTTTCCGGTGTTTTAACAGATACGCATACAGGAATGCACTATGTTCATAATCCAGATTGCTCTGGAAAGAAAAATACATCAGGATGACCTTCGGAAGCTCCAGCACAGAGTCCAGATCCACCGATGCCATATAATATTCATAGAGATTTGTGATCCGCAGATGGCTTTCCACGCCCATCTGGTACCACGCGAAGGCATCCGGCCCCGTTTTGCTTCCCTTGATCAGAAGGCTGCACACCTCCTGCAGGATCCGCACATCCTTCTTTTTCTCATACAGTCTTCGTAAAATTCTGCCAAGCAGCGGGGAATAGTCCCGAACCCTTCCCGACAGATACAGCAACTGTTCGATCAGACTGTCGTTTACCGCATCCTGACGGACGCCGAAGTTCAACACCTGCAGTTCAAAACTGTTTAACTTACGAAGCAATGCCGGATTTCCATTCAGAAGAGCCAGTGCTTCCAGATAGATCACCGGGCTGGTACAGCCGTACTGGTACTGTTTTTCCAGAAACAGCCATTTTCCGGAAGTGGAACGGTTGTATTCTTCCGACAGATACAACAGCAGCCATGCCACCCGCCAACGGGTCCTGTCATAACGATAGATCTGCTCCACCTGCTCTGCCATCTGCAGCGTATACTGGGGATCCCTGTGGATCAGTGTGGTCAGATACAGATAATAAGCCCACTGTTCTCCCCCGGTGGCTCCCTGGGCTTCCAGCATGTCCGCCGCATGATCCAGAATCCATCCGGCTTCATTGTAGCGTTCCTCCGTGATCAGAAGCTGCGCCTGGAACAGTCTCGCCGACACATCTTTCTCGTCCATGGTCACCATACGCTCCACCAGCTTGCCGGTCTCCGTAAGCCAGGTTCCCGTGCCGATCTTTTTCAGTCTTGATTCTTCATAATATTTCATGATCTGGGTGATGCACTGCATATGACTGTGATCCGCATGCCGGGTCACCGCACCGTCTCCCAGTTGTACCATGACCGGGATCTCCAGTGAAGTATAGGCATTATATATGTAGACTTTACCGAAATTTTTGCCGGGTCTGCACAGGCTGCTGTCAATATAGACCGGCAGGCGGCAGCGGTTTCCCAGGAAATCATCGTCCGTGATGTTTTCCTTTTCCGTGAACACAAAATCCCCCTCACACTCGATCTGGAGATTCGTATATCCCCAGCCGTTCCTCACGATGGTCAGGCTGTTCTCCGTGACACCGTAATTGTCCGCGCTGCGGGGCAGTTTCTTCGTCAGTTCCTTCTCTTCCGTCAGGAATTCCAACTGTTGTTTTTTATTAATACAGATCAGGAATTCCTCCACATTCTGTTCGTTGCCTTCATAAGTGGACAGGATCCGATAGCTGTCATAGAAGTGAGCATCGTTCCCCTGGAACAGCCGTAAGAATTCCGGATCATAGAACAGCCGCACGGCTTCCTTCCAGTTACTCTTCGCCAGGTTGGCAAAATGGAACAGATTCCGGATGGCCCCGATGGAAGAATTCAGCATTCCATGCTCTACCGTCACCACAAAAGGAAGGTTGTATTCCCCTCTGTTGCTGACCACGGAAAAAGAGCCCTTGATCACATCCCCTTCCGCCAGATCCTCTCCGTGGAAGCAGTAAAAAATTTCTGCATCGGAGCCGGTAAACTGATCCGTCATACATTCCATCCGAAGATGGTCCGAGATCACAGATCCCTTTACAAAGCCTTCCGACGCAGAAAGAATGTGAAAAGAGCCCTCGTATATTGTCCCCTGTGACAGGGAAATCTCTATTTTAGCGCAGGAGAATTCCAAAGAACCGTTCTCGTAGTCGAAGTTTCCTCCTAAAATTCTATCAATAATCTCCTGCATGTACCTTCACCCGTTCCCTGTTGTCATTTGGATTTATTATACCAAATTTACCAGTTGAGGGCAAGGTGTAGACCCGGTTAGTCCAGGTTTAATTTTCGGTTCATGATGTAATAGGACACTCCATACATGACCGCCGCAATCAGCAGACTGGTGAGTACATTAATATCATAGGCCAAATTAGCTGACACAGAGACACCCCCTGGCTCACTCATCACATTGCTGCCGAATACAAACACACTCTGCACAACACTTCCGACTACCGTTGTCAGAATCGTAAGTCCCGCATAAGCCAGGATTCCCATCAGTCCTTTATGTTTGGAAGACAGTTGTCCAATGGTCAATGCTCCAAACAAAGTGATCATTGTAATGAACGGTCCCAATACATAAGTAAATAACAATGTGAGTACATAATGTATCAGGTTGATACCCATCTGTTCATCATAAAATCTGCTGAGTTCATAGATACCTTCCGAAAAAAAGTCCCAGAAATTTCCATCATACTCCGCAAGCAATCCTGACGCACCGCCAATATCAAACAATCCGGTCATCATAGAGATTACCAGTGCCATTACGGAAATTCCGATTCCCACTTCCACGATAAGATACCAGACTCCGGATACGATCACTTTGCTTAAAAACAGTTGGTTGGTCGTTACAGGAAGGGTATGGGTCAGATAGCCTTCATCCGTATACATACTGCGATAAAACCGCATGCCAAGATAGATCAGCATTCCCCAGGTAGCCGCCAGCAGCATGACCACGTAAATGATCAGAATTGCCACAAATACAGACATAATCCCCAGTGCCTGACCCCCATTGACCTCTCCGCTATTGATCCATCTGGAGAACTGGCGCATATGCAATACCACACAACCAAGACCTGTTACGATCAGCATTCCCAAAAGCATCAGGCAGCCTGCCTTCCAGGTATTTTTCCATTCATATTTCATTAACTTTCCTAACATGCGAACACCTCCCTGAAGTAAGCATCTACAGACTTACCCTTCTCTTCTCTGATATTGTCAACAGATGTATATAACACCAGCTGACCATAGCGCATGAAAATAACTTCATCCAGTACCTGCTCCACATCTTCGATCAGATGCGTGGAGATCAGCACAGTAGCTTCCGGATTGTAATTATTGATGATGGTGCGCAGGATATAATCTCTTGCCGCGGGATCCACCCCGGCAATAGGTTCATCGAGAATATACAGGCTGGCATCCCGGCTCATGACCAGGATCAGCTGTACCTTCTCCTTCGTACCTTTGGATAACGTCCGCATCTTCACCGCAGGATCGATGCCAAGGCTCTTCAGCATCTCTTCCGCCCGTTCTCTGGAAAAATCAGCATAAAAATCCTGAAAATAATCCAGGATCTCACGAATTGTTTTGTTCATGGTCAGATAGGTACGGTCCGGCAGATAGGCCACCTTACTTTTGGTCGCCGGCCCCACATAATTTCCATCGATCATGATGGTGCCTTCCGTCGGCGTCAGCAGACCGTTCAGCATCTTGATCAGGGTTGTCTTGCCGCTTCCGTTAGGTCCCAACAGGCCGATGATCTTTCCCTTGGGAAGACTTACGGTCAGATTATTCACGGCCACATTTGCACCGTATTTCTTGGTCAGATTTACAATTTCCACCAGATTATTCATTTCTATTCCCGCCTCTCTTTGTTTTCGTCATGGGTTCTCACCCTTTCTCAGGCCTGTACCTTATCAAAAAGATCTCGGATCTCTTCTCTCTGATATCCCAGTTCCTGCATGTTATTGATAAAATTCCGGGCATGTCCGGCTGCCAGCTGCTCTCTGGTATTCCCGATCAGCTCAGTGTCCTCCGTCACGGTCCTGCCACTGGTGCGCTGTGTTACGATCAGTCCGCTCCGCTCCAGTTCCGCAAAAGCCTTCTGCATCGTATTCGGGTTCACCGCCGCCACGGCCGCAAGATCTCTGACGCTCGGCAGCTTCTCTCCCGGCTGATATTTGCCGGACACGATCTCTCTCTGGATCCGTTCCACCAACTGCGCATATATGGGTCTGTCAGCATCCAATTCCCACGCCATTCCTATCATCCTTTCTTGTTTCTTATTGTCTGTTCCTTATTACCTGTTGCACATCGTTTCTGCCGATGCCTCCCCCGGTCCCTCATTGTGTCGTTGTTTTATTGTATTATTTATTTAATACAATAATACGTTATTTATTTTTATCTGTCAAGAAGTTTTTATGCTTGTCCGAGGAAAATTGTTGGAATTACACTTGTTACAACATGGTAAATGGAGAGTTAGCATAGCTACGATCCATGCAAAAATAGAGTGGAACACCTCGATGGGCGCTTGCGCACAAGCGAGGTGGGTTCACTCTATTTTTATACCGTGTGTCCAGTCTCATCGGACACGCTCGACAGCCGTCTATGAAATAAGATTGGCAGCGCTCTTTGCTGGCAATCTTATGAATAGGCATGGTTCGTGGCGGGGGGAGCCTCAAACCGGATGAACTTCCACTGCAATATTGTATTGCTTTGGGAGTT
>JBNMJR010000160.1:0-6524 GCA_050873925.1 Acetatifactor sp. | reverse complement strand
GACCAGTTCATCATCCTCTTTTACTTTTAATGCCCGGTCGAATTTTCTGGATAAATCCAAATGGGCTTCCGCAATTGTACAGATATTACGACTGACTTCATTCTCAAGAGTCAGATCTATATTGGCAAGGCGATTCGCCATAGAGGTCTGCCCGGATTCCAGATTGGAAAGGCGTTGCTCCATAGCGATCTGCCCGGATTCCAGATTGGAAAGGCGTTGTTCCATAGCGATCTGCCCGGATTCCAGATTGGAAACGCGTTGTTCCAGAGAATCGAGTCGTTGCTCTACCTTATCGAGCCGCTGTTCCACCTTGTCAAGCCGCTGTTCCACCTTGTCAAGCCGCTGTTCTACCTTATCGAGCCGCTGTTCCACCTTGTCAAGCCGCTGTTCTACCTTATCGAGCCGCTGTTCCACCTTGTCGAGTCGTTGTTCTACTTTATCGAGTCGTTGCTCTACCCTGCCCAGTCGCTGATCTATACTTTCTAATTTAATTACTATAGTCTCTAACAATTCCCGGTTGGTCATGAAAATTCCTCCTGTACAGGTATACTAGCACAGTTCGAAAGTGTTGACAATTGGGCAATACAGAGAAAAAAACGATTGTGCATTATAACAATAAAAATTTTGATAAATGGTTGATAAGCCCCCCAAAATGCAATATATCCAAGAAAAAGAGGATGAAAAAATAGACAATGCCTTTTGAAACGGGTAAAGAGCCGGAACGAGCTGCGGCAGTATGGATTGTACTGCGTATTCGTTTATGCTATGCTAAATAGCAGGAGCATTCCGGAACCGGGGATGCACCATGTGCAAAAAGCATAATGCGCTAAAATCATACGGTGCGATAAATCGCATTGAACATAGAAAGAGTGAGGACTACAGCATGCTCAGACCCAGCATCGGTATTGATTGGGACGACGTTACCGCCCCGTTTAACAGCATTGCCATTCGTATGGCTAACGAGAAATATCACCCGGAGGAACCATACCGCCTGGAAGAGATCACTTCCTGGGCCAATGAGGGACGGACTTCGGTGATCAAAGAATTCTATAACGATCCGGAACTGTACCGGAGGCAGATTCCCACAGAGGAGACAAAGCGTGGAATCCGTCGGCTGATGCAGATTGCAGACGTTTTTTTCATTACCGCGGTGTCACCGCATTTTATGGGAGTGCGGGCGGAACAGATCATGACCCAGTTCCCGGAACTTCCTCCGGAAAATATTATTCTGGGAAGCGCCAAGGACCGTGTCCATTTTGACATCGTGCTGGACGATGCCATCCATAATATTCTGGAGAGCAAGGCAGAGTATCCGGTGCTGATGCGGAAGCCCTGGAATGCCAAAATGACCGGACTGCTGTCCGTGAATACCATGGCGGAATTTGTCTCTCTGGTGCGACAGATCATGAAAGCATCCACTTCTAAGACGGAAAAAATTACTGCTCCGGCGGTTCTGGCTCTGGTGGGACCTTCCGGCTCCGGCAAACGGGAAATCACGGAAGCTTTGTGCGACAGCAGGGTGGAGATGACCGGAGATGCAGAGCCACAGAGTCTGTTCGCCCGCCCGGTGAACTACTGCACGGAACCGGGACGTTACGGACATCAATACGTTTCGGAGGAAGCTTTTGACCGGATGAACTTCTTTGAAAAAACAGCTTATGCCGGGGTGCGGTACGGCACCAGAAAGGAAGACATTCAGGCACTGCTGGATCAGGGAAAATTTGCCGTGATCCCTGTGGATATGTGCGGTGCCATCGCCATGAAACGTTCCTTTCCCACCCACATCATCTATGTGGCAAGAGACAAGGAAAAGCTGATTGCCGACATCATCGATTCCGACTATGACACCGAGGAAAAGACATTGCGGATCCTGTCCATTGATGCGGAGAAGCGGAATCGTAAGATCTGCGATTATGTGATCCACAATGATACTATAGATTGGAATCGGGTCAGCGGAGCGGAGGAATTGAAGCAATTGATCCGGATGGAGAGTGAAAAACACTGAAAGGTGTCGGGAACAGTGGCACCCGGAAAACAGAAACAGGGCAGTACCAAAACCGAACAGAGAAAGAACAGGCGGAACGGATATATATGGAAGAAAAACAGTTAAAATACTATAAAATGCACCACGATCTACAGGAGCAGATCCGCCGTGGAGAATTGAAATCCGGAGATAAGATTCCTTCGGAAAATCAGCTGGCCGCCGCTTATCAGGTGAGTCGTCAGACCGTTCGGAAAGCACTGGCGATTCTGGAGCAGGAAGGGTATATCTATGCAGTACACGGGAAGGGAACGTTTGTATCGGAACGGATGCGGCCGGAGCATAAATCGCATAACATTGCTGTAGTGACCACCTATCTGTCGGATTATATTTTCCCGAGAGTCATTCAGGGAATTGATGATGTTCTCACGGCGGAGGGGTATAGTATCCTGCTGAAAAACACGCGCAATTCCCGAAGCCAGGAGGCCAGATGCCTCGAAGAACTGCTACAGAAAGACATTGACGGAGTCATCATTGAACCCAGCAAGAGTCAGATCAGCTGCAGGCATTTGCATTTATATGAACAGCTGGAAAGCTATGGAATTCCTTATGTGTTCATTCAGGGATGTTTCGACCGGATGGAGGACAAACCACAGGTGCTGATGGATGACTGCAGAGGAGGTTATCTGATTACAAAATATCTGTTAGACAATGGACATCGCAATATTGCCGGAGTATTCAAGGCGGATGACATTCAGGGACAGAACCGTCACCGCGGTTATGTGCAGGCTCTGCAGGAAGCCGGCATCCTCTACGACCCGGACAAGGTGATCTGGTTCCACACGGAGGACCGTAAGGTGCATCCGCAGGAAGGAATCGTACGCCTGTTGGACAAGGGAATGCGGCCGGAAGCAATCGTCTGCTATAACGACCAGATTGCCATGCAGGTCATCCCGGCGCTGACAGCCCGGGGAATCCGTGTCCCGCAGGACATTTCCGTCACCGGCTATGACAATTCCTACATGGCCATCGGCGGAGGCTTTCAACTTACCACTATCGTCCATCCCCAGGAGAAACTGGGAGAAATGGCGGCACAGCTGCTATTGTCACTGTTGCGTGGGGAATCTCTGAGACCGGAAGAGAGAAAGATTCTCATTCAACCGGAGCTGGTAGTGGGAAATACAACTTGTTAGCAGAAGCATACAAGTTGTAAAATAGTAATATCGAAATTGTATTCAACTACAGGAGGTATTACTTATGTTACAGACAAAAAACTATCAATTCTGGTTTTGTACGGGATCACAGGACTTGTATGGGGACGAGTGCCTGGCAAAGGTAGCGGAGCATTCTCACAAGATCGTGGATGCCCTGAACGCTTCCGGCGTGTTACCTTATGAAGTGGTATGGAAGCCGACCCTGATCACCAACGAACTGATCCGCCGTACTTTTAACGAAGCGAATCTGGATGACACTTGCGCCGGTGTCATCACCTGGATGCACACTTTCTCCCCGGCAAAATCCTGGATTCTGGGATTACAGGAGTATCGTAAGCCCCTGCTGCATTTCCACACCCAGTTCAATGAGGAACTGCCCTACGACACCATCGACATGGATTTCATGAATGAGAACCAGTCCGCCCACGGTGACAGAGAGTACGGCCATATCGTGACCCGTATGCGCATGGAGCGCAAGGTTGTGGTAGGCCACTGGTCCGATCCAATCGTACAGGGCAAGATCGCATCCTGGATGCGCACTGCAGTCGGCGTGGTAGAGAGCAGCCATATCCGTGTTATGCGTGTTGCAGACAATATGCGTAACGTAGCGGTAACCGAAGGCGACAAGGTAGAAGCACAGATCAAGTTCGGCTGGGAAGTGGACGCTTATCCCGTGAACGAGATCGCAGAGAGTGTGGATGCCGTGTCTGTATCCGATGTCAATGCGCTGGTAGATGAGTACTACGAGAAATATAATATTTTATTAGAGGGAAGAGATCCCGAAGAGTTCAAAAAACATGTGGCTGTACAGGCACAGATCGAACTGGGATTTGAGCGTTTCCTGGAAGAGAAGAATTATCAGGCCATCGTTACCCACTTCGGAGATCTGGGCGCATTGAAGCAGCTGCCCGGTCTGGCTATTCAGAGACTGATGGAGAAGGGCTACGGCTTCGGCGCAGAGGGCGACTGGAAGGTAGCGGCCATGGTACGTCTGATGAAGATCATGACTGCAGGCAAAAAGGATGCCAAGGGTACCTCCATGCTGGAAGATTATACCTACAATCTGATCAAGGGTAAGGAAGGCATTCTGGAAGCCCATATGCTGGAAATCTGTCCTACCATTGCGGACGGTCCCATCAGCATCAAGTGCCAGCCCCTGTCCATGGGAGACAGAGAGGATCCCGCCAGACTGGTATTTACTTCCAAGGAAGGCCATGGTATCGCCACTTCCCTGATCGATCTGGGCAACCGTTTCCGTCTGATCATCAACGATGTAAATTGCAAGAAGGTGGAGAAGCCCATGCCGAAGCTTCCTACAGCTACCAACTTCTGGACCCCCGAACCGGATCTGTATACCGGCGCGGAAGCATGGATCCTGGCAGGCGGCGCACATCATACCGCATTCACCTATGATCTGACTGCAGAGCAGATGGGTGACTGGGCAGCCATGATGGGCATCGAGGCCGTATACATTGACAAGGATACGAAGATCCGCGACCTGAAGAGAGACCTGATGCTGGGAGAAGTATTCTACCGCTAGAGCATTCAAAGACAGAATACGACCCCCCAAAAAATATTATCTATCCGCAGGAAAGATTTCCATGTATAATAATGGTTAGTGAAGCAGAGAACGAAATAGAAAAAATCTGCGGACAGAATCTGCGGGTAGAAGCAGCCCACAGATAGAAGAAGGGTATCGTAGAAATGTTAAAAGTGTTTTTGGTGGAGGATGAATTTGTCATCCGTGAAGGAATCAAAAATAATATAGACTGGAAAGCTCATGGCTATGAGTTCTGTGGGGAGGCCGGTGACGGAGAATTGGCCTACCCCATGATCCAGAAGCTACGTCCGGATATCGTGATCACCGATATCCGGATGCCGTTTATGGACGGACTGGAACTGAGCAGGCTGATCCGTAAGGAACTTCCGGACACAGAGATCATTATCCTGTCCGGCTATCAGGAATTCGAATATGCCAAGGAAGCCATCAAGCTGGGAGTGGCCCAGTATCTGTCCAAACCCATCAACGGCGAGGAACTGCTGGCGGAACTGGATGAACTGTCGGCGAAGATCGAGGAGAAGCGCAGAGCCATCCAGATCAGAGAGCGGTATTTGCAGGAGATGGAGGAGAACAATCTCCGAGAGCGGAAAAAACTGTTTCAGGAACTGGTCACCGGAGAAAGTACCGTGGCGGAACTGCTGGAATCGGCAGAGATTCTGGGAATCGATCTGTCGGCACCCTGGTACAATATCATTCTGTTCAAGACCCAGTCTCTGCGTCATGCGCAGGATGAGTATTCCGGCAGTCTGATCCGGATCGAGCAGGAACTGCGGGGACTGGAAGACGGCAAAACGGTAATTGCCTTTGACCGTAATCTGGAAGGAAAAGCATTCTTGTTAAAAGCGGATTCCGAGGAACAGTTATTGTTGCTGCAACAGGAATACATCGAAAAGATCAAGGACATTATGGAAGGCTATGAGCATGTACGGTATTTCGGTGGTATCGGTAAGCCGGTGAACCGTCTGCGGGAGCTTCCGGCATCCTTCGAACAGGCCAGTCATGCCTTTGCCCACAGATATCTGGTGCAGGACAGCCGGATCCTGGACAGCGGACATATGACGGAGGAAGCACAGAAGGAAGATAATTTTGACATCAAGGAAGTCAATCCCAAGCAGATCGACCGTACAAGGATCCAGGAATTCTTAAAACAGGGTGACCGGGAAGAAGTAGTTTACTTTGTGGAAGAATTTTTCCGGGATCTCAGCAACAAGGCACTGCAGTCCAATATTTTCAGACAGTATATCACCATGGACGCTTATTTCTGTGTGGCGGATTTTCTGGAAAGTCTGCAGACGGATACGCAGGAACTGGAAACACCCAGTCAGGACGAGAAGACCCTGCAGGACAGCGATAGCGCGATCCACTACATTACCAGAATTCTGCAGAAGGCACTGGAAGTCAGGGATAAGGCCGCCAGCAGCCGGTATGATGATGTGGTGGATCAGGTGATGAAATATATCGACGAGAATTATGCGGATGAGGAACTTTCCCTGAATCTGCTGGCATCCCACGTGAATTTCTCACCGAACCATCTGAGCATGATCTTCAGCCAGCAGACCGGACAGAGTTTTATCAAATATCTGACGGACTATCGCATGAACAAGGCGAAGGAACTCTTGCGTTGCACCGGCAAGCGCAGCAGTCTGATCAGCCAGGAGGTGGGCTACAAGGATCCCCACTATTTTTCCTATCTGTTCAAGAAGACTCAGGGAATGACCCCTACCCAGTACCGGGGCGGCACCAACTAGCCGACGACTGCAGGAGGGGT
>JBNMJR010000159.1:0-6542 GCA_050873925.1 Acetatifactor sp. | reverse complement strand
GTTGTCGGCATTGATCTTCTGGTAACTATTCTCTCCATAACCGCTCCCGAAAATGTCCTTTTTGATATTCTCCGCTACCTTGGCCGGATTCCCCAGTGCCTCAATGACGTTCTGCTCGTTCTCCGGACCAGCATCATTAAAATATTCATTATAATACTGTAATGCCTTCTCTCTGTCTGCATCAGGGACTCCCTGCAGCAGGCTTTCCAGTTCCCTCATAAATTCTGTTCTGTTCATAATATTCGCTCTTACTCCTGTCTCTACATTGAATCCGGATCCTTTTTATAAATATATATGCCGCATAGTGTTGCCTTGTGGCTACAACTATACGGCACAACGTATATAACGTCAATATAGAGAACCCGTAAGAAATTCTAAAGACTTTCCAAAGATTCCGAAGTCTCCTCCAGAAGCTCCTGGCGGACACTGTTTTTGTGGATCACAATGGCCGAGATCAGAAGCGCCCCCAGAAAGACCTGCAACGGGATCCGCTGCAGCGTCAACAGAATGGCTGCCCCCACAGCAAAACAGATATAGGTGATCCGGGTCCTTCTGGTGTGAGGTCTTATCCGGATGGCTGATCCGGAGAGATACAATACAATGAGCAGAAGTAACAGTTCCGGCCGGACCGGCGCCAGCCCGATCAGTACGCCGAAGGATACCGCAATGGCTTTACCACCTTTTCCGTGATAAAACAGGGAGTAGGCATGCCCCAGTACCGGCGCCGCCATGATCAGAGGGAACAGACTGCCGGTCATGAGTCCCATCCCTACTGCCAGATATACCGGGATCGCGCCTTTTAACAGATCCCCCAGAAGACACAGGATCCCGATGGGAACTCCCGCGTATTTCATGGCATTGGCAGTTCCCGGATTATGATCCGGGCTGACTTTCGTAATATCGATTCCTTTGATCCATTGGGGCAGTGCCCTGCCGAACAATATGCTGCCGCACAACAATCCGACAATCGTCATCCCCAGTTCACGTATGATCATCTGGCTCTCCTATCTATCGTTTTCCTTACGTGTCTAAGCTTCCTCCTGTGCAGCTTCCAACGCTTCTTTTTGTCCGCAGATGAATTCACAGACAGCATCGGCTGCATAAGGTTTTCCGTATTTTTCCTGACACTCCCGCATCCTTGCCTGCGCTGCCGGATCCCGCAAAAGTTCCAGTCCCTTCTGGATCATGCTCTCTTCCGTATCTCCCGATACGGACATACCGTGTTCCGTAAAAAAGGCAACATTTCGGTCTTCGCAACCGGGAATCGGCTTCGTGTGTACCAGAGGGACTTTGGCCGCCACCGCCTCCGTGGAGGTCAGTCCGCCGGGCTTGGTAAACAGAACATCTGCCGCTGCCATGTAAAGATGTGCCTCCGTGGTAAAATCCAGCACATGTACCCGATCCGTCCCGGCATAGGTATCCCGAAGGGACTTTTTCAATTCCTCATTGGTGCCGCCCAGAATGTACAGCCAGGTATCCTCATCCGTCTGCTCCACCAGCTTTGCCGTCATGCTCTCCACACGGCCGTAGCCCATGCTTCCCGTCATCATAAGAATGCAGGGCTTGTCCGCCGGGATCCCCAGATGTGCTCTGGCCTCCGCCCGGGTGGGAAGCTGCAGGAAACGCTCCGACACCGGGATTCCCGTAGGGACCAGCTTCTCCGCAGGAATGCCCCGCTTAATGAATTCCGTGGCCAGTTCCTCATGGGGAATAAAATAGTAATCCACTCTGGTCTCTTCCGTGAAAGGAATGCAGGTATAATCCGTGGCAATAAAATAGGTCTGTACATCCAGCTTATGTTTCCGAAGCAGCCAGGTCATGGCCTCTGCCGGAAACAGGTGCGGCATCACCACCGTGTCGTATCCGTTTTCCTTAATATAGCTGCACAGCCTGTCCGCATACAAGGCATTGGCAAAATACACCGGGGACTTTAATCTGGCGGAAGAAATGGCTCTGCCCGCCCGATAAGCCCCTGCAAACACCCTTTTTGCCCGGACGGTACTCCAGATATAGATCCGGCGTCCGTAGGCACTGGCCTTGTCCGAAGCAAAATCCAGTACATCCGCCAGTTCACAGGGGATCTTCCGGCGTTCAAATTGTTCCTTCACCGCTTTTGCGGCGGAATTGTGTCCCTCACCGGTGCCGGTGGATAAGATCAGTACCTTCATAATTATGTCTCCTTTGATAACTATTCAGAGCCCATTCGCAAAATCGTCTCTTCGAGACTTTATTTTTGCTCATGGAGACTACTTCGCCAAAGAAATATTGTCCAATCTTCTTATGAATGCAAGCATTCAACGAAGCTTCGTCAATATTTCATGGCTCTGAATAGTTATTCCATCTTCCAGAAGTAAGCACTGTAGGCGGGCAGAAGGCTTCCTCCGCCAAAATCATGGGTCTCTCCGGTGATCAGATCCACCGCCGTGCCACAGCCGGCATCAAAATGCGCCATGAAATCCGCTCCGTCCGCATTGATGGCTACCAGTACTCTCTCATGCTCCGATTTTCTCTCGAAAATACACTGCTTATTGGTCAACAGTACAGACCGGAAAGCACCGTAATTCAAAGCTTCGGAATGCTTCTTGGCCTCTGCCAGCTTACTGATCCAGTCACACAGACCGTTCCACTCCGGCTTCTCAAAGCAGGGGCGCAACGCGGGATCGCCGTCCTCCTTGCGGGCTTTGAAGCCCCATTCGCTTCCGTAATAGACGCAGGGAATGCCGGGCATGCCGAATGCCATGGCATAGATTAGCGGCAGATGATTCTCGTTGTTCAAAATACTTGCCACACGGGTCACATCATGGTTATCCACAAAGGACAGCAGATGCTTGCCCTTATATAAGGTCCAGTTCTCCGGTCCGAACTGGCGCAGCAGGGAATGTACGATCTCGAACATGTTCATACTGTTGAAACTGCTGTAAAGTCCCTTATAGCACTCGTAGTTCGTTGCGGAATGTAACATCTGATCATTCATCAGACGGTTGTAGTCTCCGTGAAGCATCTCTCCCAACAAGAAGAAATCCTGTTTATAGGCACCGGTCACTTCACGCAGTCTTCTGACGAAATTCTCGTCCAGACTGTAAGCCACATCCAGACGCAGACCGTCGATGCCGAATTCATCGATCCAGCCCTTGACGCTGTCCAACAGATAGTTCACCACATCGGGATTCTGCAGGTTCAGCTTTACCAGGTCAAAACATCCTTCCCAACCCTCATACCAGAGTCCGTCGTTATAATTGGAATTACCGCCGAAGTCGATCCGGTAGAACCAGTTCACATAAGGAGAATTCTCCCGATTGCGGATCACGTCCTGGAACTGGGCAAACCCTCTGCCCACATGATTGAACACACCGTCCAGCACCACCCGGATTCCGGCTGCGTGCAATGCGTCACAGACTTCCTTAAAATCTTCATTGGTTCCCAGTCTCACATCGATCTTCCGATAGTCTCTGGTATTGTAACCATGAGTATCCGATTCGAATACCGGGGAGAAGTATACCGCATTCACACCCAGCTTCTGCATGTGGGGGATCCAGTCCTCCACTCGTTTGATCTCATGTCTCTGTACTCCGTCATTTTCAAAAGGAACTCCGCAGAATCCCATGGGATAGATCTGATAAAAAACACTTTCATAAGCCCACATATTAGTCACCATGCCTTTCATTGACTGATCCAGTACCGTTTTATTTTTTATCCACAACGGTTCTTTTGCTATTATACACCATTTTTGAACCATCTGTCGTTTTTTCTGTGTAAAACCTCGAATAATCCACAAAATCCACCGACTTATCCACATATACACATGTGTCATATGTGGTTATGTGGATTGTCATATCGGATATCAACTCTTGTATCACATTGAAAATCATCCCCTCTGCCACAACCAGGAATCCCAGAACCGCTCCACCTTTTTGGCCACGGTGTCCACGGTCACGGGTTGCACCTGTTCCCACTCTCTGGGAAATAATCTCCGGTAAGAATACTGCTGAAAACGCTCGTCCAGCAGAACAATAATGCCCACATCCTCCGCCGTCCGGATCACACGGCCCGCGGCCTGCAATACTTTATTCATTCCCGGATAGCGGTAGGAATAATCGAAGCCGTTCTCTCCGTCCTCATCAAAATATCCCTTGAGGATCTCCCGCTCACACCCCACCTGGGGCAGACCGGTTCCCACTACAATAACACCGATCAGACTGTCCTTCTTCAGATCAATGCCCTCTCCGAAGATTCCACCCAGCACGCAGAAGCCGATCAGTGTCTGCTCCTCTTCCTCTTCGATCTCCATGCCGATGAGACTCTGCAGATCACAGTCTTCATTGCCCCGGAAGCGGTTCAGGAAATACTCCCGCTCTTCCTCATTCATGGATTCCTGCTGGACGAGACATTCTTCTTCCTCTGTCATAAAATACTGTTCATAGATCTCATAAATATGATTCATAAAGGAATAGGATGGGAAAAATACCATATAATTGCCATGCCGGTTCTTCACCACTTCATGAATATAACGGGCAATATTGTAGTATTCCTCCTGGGATCTTCTGGTGAACTTGCTGGTCACGTCCCCGGCGATCAGTATGGTACGCTTCTCGGGATCAAATACCGAGTGGGCATATACCTCGTAATCTTCCTTCTCCCCACCCAGCAGATTCTTGTAATACTGGATGGACAGGAAGGTGGCGGAAAACAGAATCGTACTGCGCCCTCTGAGCATGCATTCCTTCAGGTTTTCCCGGGGATTCACGCAGAACAGCTTCAGTTCAAAGCTGCCGTCCTCACACAGTCTGGTATATTTCACATAGTTTTCGTCCTGTCTCTCGTAAATATCCAGGAAATGACTGAGCTTGAAGTAAAAGTCCAGCAGATTCTCCCGTACTTCCAGACTGATCTTCTCCTGTTCCTCCAGATAATCGCTGATCACGGCATGCAGTCTGGTCAGGGGCTGCACCAGCATGTCAATGTCATCCACCAACCGGTAGCCGTCACAGTCCCGCTTCATGGACAACAACTGCGCATTGCATTTCTCCAGCAGCTGACTGATCCGCTCCGCATAGCCTTCCCGCACAAAAGTACTCTTTCCGTCGGACTTCTTCCCCTTGTGACCTTTTACATAGAGAGAATCCGTACCGTCCGTTTCTTCCGGAATGATCTCTTGCGGCAACTGTTTTGACACATCTGTCATGTCCAATGTCATTTGTCCGGAAATCCCGTCTTTATCGCGTTTTTTCAGGGCCGCCTCTTCCATTTCCGACATGATTGTCTGTTTGATCTCCCGTTTGAGTTCCAACAGATCTTCCTTCCGCAGAGGTGCACTGTACATCTCCCGGCCCCGCTCTAAGAGGTTATGTGCCTCATCGATGAGAAATACATAATTTCCCTGACTGCCGTCTCCGAAGAAACGCTTCAGATATACATGAGGATCAAAGAGGTAATTGTAATCTCCGATAATGCCATCGGCGAACAGACTCAGATCCAGTCCAAATTCAAAGGGGCATACCTGATATTTCAGGGCATATTCTTCTATCTTACTTCTTGTAAAACTCTCTTCGTGGGTCAGCAGGTCATAGATGGCGTCATTGATCCGGTCAAAATGTCCCTTGGCATAGGGGCACTGCTCCGGATTACACTCTGTATGTTCCTGAAAGCAAATCTTCTCCTTGGCCGTCAGAATAATGCTCTTAAAACGCAGCCCCTTCTCCCTTAGCAGTGAGAAGGTATCCTCCGCCACTGTCCGGGTGATGGTCTTGGCGGTGAGGTAGAACAGCTTGTCCCCCATATTCTTTCCCATGGCTTTTACCGTGGGGAAAATAGTGGAGATAGTCTTGCCGACTCCCGTGGGAGCTTCTATAAATAGTTTTCTCTTATGATAAATCGTCTGGTACACATAGCTGACCAGCTCCTTCTGTCCGTCCCGGTACTCGAAGGGGAATTGCAGTTCGGCAATGGACTGCTGCCGCAGTTCTCTCCACTGCCAGGTATAATCCGCCCATTTGCGGTAATCACTGATCAGCTGCTGGAACCAGGCTTCCAGTCTTACGAATTCATAGTCTTCATAAAAATAACGGATATCCTCCGTTTCTATATTGCAATAAGTCAGCCGCACCCGGATATAGGGCAACTCTTTCTGTAAACTGTACATGTAGGCATAGCACTTGGCCTGAGCAATGTGTAAAGGCAGGGGTGCTTTCAGTTTCGACAGATCTCTGTAGGTTCCCTTGATCTCGTCGATAGTGGTCTCTCCGTTCTGCTCGATGATGCCGTCGGCCCGACCTTCCACGATGATGACATAGTCCTCCGTGGGATGCGTATATTTTAACGCCACCTCGGCCTGATACTCCGCCCCCATACGGCGCTGGATCATACGATGGATCCGACTGCCCTCCTGCATGGCATTCTCCGGGGAGCCCTGCCTCCTGTCGTCGATGTCGCCACTGCGCAGGATGAACTCCACAAGATTACGTACCGATATTCTGACTTCTCCTGCCATGTGACTTCACCTCCCTCATAATTCCCTGCAATGCCTGGATGCCTATGAATTGCTC
>JBNMJR010000158.1:0-6551 GCA_050873925.1 Acetatifactor sp. | reverse complement strand
GATCCCCGGAGTCACCGGAGTCATCTCCACCCTCTACGGCACCGCTCCCGGAGAAGTCTGGGAAATGAGCGACATACTGGCGCTGAAGGCTGAGATTGAAGCTGCCGGCTTACAGCTTGCCGGTATCGAGAGCGTCAATATCCACGACGCCATCAAGATCGGTTCCCCCGACCGCGAGCAGTATATCGAAAATTACATTACCACTCTGGAGCGCCTCGGTCAGGCAGGTATCCATATGGTATGCTACAACTTCATGCCCGTCTTTGACTGGACCCGTACCGAACTTGCCAGAATGCGTCCCGACGGTTCCACCGTGCTGGCTTACAATCAGGCAGCCGTGGACGCCATCGATCCTGCGAAAATGTTCGAATCCATCGCAGGCGATATGAACGGTACCGTAATGCCCGGCTGGGAGCCCGAGCGTATGGCTCATGTCAAAGAACTGTTCGAAATGTACAAGGATGTGGATGATGAAAAGCTTTTTGCCAACCTGAAATATTTCCTGGAGCGCATCATGCCCACCTGCGACAAATATGACATCAATATGGCGATCCATCCCGACGATCCCGCCTGGAGCGTCTTCGGTCTGCCCCGTATCATTATCAACAAGGCAAACATCCTCCGCATGATGAAGATGGTGGATAATCCTCACAACGGCGTCACCTTCTGTTCCGGTTCCTACGGTACCAATCTGGAAAACGATCTGCCCGATATGATCCGCTCCCTGAAGGGCCGTATCCACTTCGCTCATGTGCGCAACCTGAAATTCAACTCTCCCACCGATTTCGAGGAGGCCGCACATCTGTCCAGCGACGGAACCTTTGATATGTATGAGATCATGCTGGCGCTTTACGATATCGGTTTTGACGGCCCCATCCGTCCCGATCACGGCCGTATGATCTGGGATGAAGTGGCTATGCCCGGTTACGGTCTGTACGACAGAGCTTTAGGTGCCACCTACTTAAACGGCCTGTGGGAAGCCATTGAGAAATCACATAAGTCACAGAAATAAAGTCAGGAGGAAACGATTATGGAACTTACTTTAAAAAGTCTGCATGCCGACCGCGACGCTTTTCTTGCCGCCGGTTATAAGCTGCCGGAATTCGATTACGATACTGTTCATAAAAACACCTTAGAACATCCCCACTGGATCCATTTCGGTGCCGGCAACATTTTCCGTGCCTTTCAGGCTAACGTGGCACAGAACCTGTTAAACCGCGGTGTTCTGGATACCGGTCTCATCGCAGCCGAGGGCTATGACTACGAGATCATTGAAAAAAGCTATCGTCCTCACGATAACTTAAGCATTCTCGCCACTTTAAAGGCAGACAACACCGTGGAGAAGACCATCGTAGGCAGCATCATGGAATCCCTGATCCTGGACAGTGAAAATAAGACCGAATACGCACGTCTGCAGGAGATCTTTGCCAACCCTTCTCTTCAGATGGCCAGCTTTACCATCACCGAAAAAGGCTATGCTACCGCCAATGCCAAAGGAGAACTCTTCCCCGCGGTAGCCGTTGATTTTGAAAAAGGTCCCGAAGCTCCCGAAAGCTATCTGGGCAAGGTAGTCTCCCTGCTCCATACCAGATACACCCACGGAGCACTCCCCATTGCCATGGTCAGCATGGACAACTGCTCTCACAACGGTGACAAATTATATGCCGCTGTCACTGCATTTGCCAAAGCCTGGACCGACAACGGTCTGGTGGAAGAAGGCTTCTTAAGCTATGTCAATGACAAGATGAAAGTCTCCTTCCCCTGGAGTATGATCGACAAGATCACCCCCAGACCCGATGCCAAGGTAGAAGCCATGTTAGCTGAGGATCACATCGCCGGACTGGATGCCGTGGTGACCTCCAAAAACACCTATATCGCTCCCTTCGTCAATGCAGAGGAATGCGAATATCTGGTGATCGAAGATGCTTTTCCTAACGGGAAACCCGCACTGGACAAGGGCGGCATCATCTTCACCGACAGAGCTACCGTAGACAAGGTGGAAAAGATGAAGGTATGTACCTGCCTGAATCCCCTGCATACTGCACTGGCCATCTACGGATGTCTCCTGGACTACACCCTGATCTCCGAGGAGATGAAGAATCCGTTATTGAAAAATATGGTGGAAATAATTGGCTACAAAGAAGGGCTTCCTGTGGTAGTGAACCCCGGAATCCTTGACCCGAAGAAATTTATTGATGAAGTCGTGAATGTGAGAATCCCCAATCCTTTCCTGCCGGATTCTCCCCAGAGAATCGCTACGGATACCTCCCAGAAGCTTTCCATCCGCTTCGGCGAGACCATCAAAGCATATGAAGCTTCCTCTTCTCTTCATACCGAAGATCTGAAGCTGATCCCTCTGGTCTATGCCGGATGGCTTCGGTATCTCATGGGAATCGATGATAAGGGCAACGAATTTACGCCCAGTTCCGATCCCCTGTTAGAGGAAGCCCGTCAGTACGTTGCCGGTTACGAACTGAACTCCGCTCCCAAGGATCTGACAAAGCTGGACGCATTGCTTGCCAATGAGAAAATATTCGGTGTCAACCTCCATACCATTGGAATGGACACTCTGGTAAAGCAGTATTTTGCAGAATTGAGCTCCGGTGTCGGAGCCGTGACCGCTACTCTTAAGAAATACGTTCCTGCGACTGTGATCTGACAGAATACATACACAGGGCAATGATACATACAAAGTCAATGACAAGTACCACTGCCACAGAACTCATCCCCACAGCGATACCGGCACTTGCCGCGATCTTTCCGATTACGGAAGGCATCAGAATAGAGCCGAAGCTCGCTGTGGTCAGGATGAAACTCCAGGCCATCGAATATTTCTGAAGCAGTTTTCCCGCAAATGACACTGTGGTGGGATAAATGCCCGCCATGCTGTATCCGAATCCCACAATTCCAAACATAATCCAAAAAGTCGTTTTACTGAAGATCAAAATAATAAAAAATGCAACCAGTCCCACTCCCATCACCGGCAATAGTTTTTCCTTGGCGATCTTCAGGGACAAAAATGCCGCAGACAGACGTCCCAGCAGGATCATCAGCCACTGCACGCTGGCCGTAATGGTGGATACGGAAGGACTCAGAAGCTCCGTGTCCTTAAAATAAGTGATCATCCATCCGATCACACCCTGTTCCGCACACAAATAGAAAAACAATGTCAGGATCACCAGATAAAAAAGAGGCTCCTTTAAAAATCCCCAGTTACTCTCCTTTACTTCTTCTGTATGGGAAGAAACGGCTTCCTCATCCTCCGGAATCAGCAAATACAAAATCCAGGTAAGTACTCCCAGTGCGATCATAAGCACACAGGCATACACCCAGTGATCCGCATTTGTTCCGGTGATCAGTGTGAGCAATATCGGGAATACAAATGCTCCGACGGAGAACATGGCATGCAGTCCGTTAATGATCCATGCCTTTCCCGGTGCCAGTCCATTGATCTTCGAATTACAATAATTACTTGCCGCTCCTCTTGCCAGTCCCGTCATCAAAAACGCCGCTGCCAGCACCGTATTTCCTTTTCCGAACAAAATCATACAATAAGAAAGGGCAAAGGCCGCCTGGAAAATCAGAATACTCTTCTTTTTACCGATGGCCAGTGGCAGTGTCCCGGCAAAAAAACTGGAAAGAAGGTTTCCCACGGAATGAAGACTTACGATCAATCCGCAGAATCCATAATCCAGTCCCCTGGCATCACGGACAAAAGGAAGCAGCGATCCAATGGACAATGCCAGCATACCGTTCATCAGAAATACGGCATACGTCAATCCCAGCTGCTTATTTTGCTTACTGTTTTCAAACACTTTCATAACTACACACTCCCGTTTATTGTTCCATAATTGTTTGGATCAGTTCCGTACTGTCCGCACAATATTCCTCATAAATTCCGCTCATCGCATTCCGGAACCGCTCCTTTTCTTCCGGTGAAAGGCGGATCACCTGCGTTCCGTTTTCAATAGCGGTCTGTCTGGCGGTTTCCTCCCGGTCCCGCCAAAGCTCTCTTTCATATTCTGCGGATTCCTGTGCACACTCACGGATGATCTTCCTGTCTTCTTCGGAAAGCTGTTCCCAGACATATGCGGAGCAGATCTGCATCTCCGGCACTCTCGTATGCTCATCCACTGTAAAATAGGGAGCCACTTCATAATGATTCATGGCTTCATAAGACGGCCAGTTATTTTCCGCTCCGTCTATGGTCTGGCGCTGTAATGCGGAATACACAGCGGAATATGCAATTTTTACCGCTTTGGCTCCAAGTGCCTCCACCATATCTACCATCATGTCCGATTCCTGTACACGGATCGTCATGCCCTGAAAATCCTCCAGACAGGTAATCGGTTTGTCCACACTGTAAAAATTTCTTGCACCGGCATCATACCAGGACAGGCCGATATAACCATAGGGAGATACTTTTTGCAGGAAATCGTCTCCGATCTCTCCGTCCAGCACTCTCCACATATGCTCGGAATCCCTGTACAGATAGGGCAGCTGCAACACATTCATCTCCGGTACCTGTTCCGCGATCTGGGACAGCGAAATTCTGGCAAATGCGATCCCGCCGTATTGAATCTGTTCCAGCACTTCACTTTCCGCGCCCAGTTTTGCCTCACTCTCCACGATAATATGTATCCTTCCCTGCGTACGCTCCTGCACCAGCTCGGCAAACCGCAATGCCCCCAGTGTGGTCGGATAATCCGCAATCTGATTCTCCGCATAGAAAAACACATATTCCGGGGCTTCCACCGGTCTTCTGGAGTTCCAGAACAGAATCGACGCTCCGATCACCACAAGGACAAAGGCCCCCCATGACAACATTAATTTCCTATTCATGACATCTCCTTTTTCATGCGGAATTCACTGGGAGTCATGCCCATCTTTTTCTTAAATATCCGGGTAAAATAATTGGCATCTCTGTAACCTACTTTTTCGCTGATTTCCTTGATATTGATGGAAATATCCCGCAGCAGTTCCATTGCCTTTGCCATCCGCAGATCATTCAGATACATGATAAATGTCTTGTCAAAACAATTTTTGAATAATTTACAGAAATATACTTCCGAGTATCCCATCTTGCCTGCCACCGACTGTAATGACAGATCTTCCTGATAATGAGACTCCATAAAAGAGGCGATTTCCGCTGCCACCATATGGATCTTCTGATGGTCCACATCTTCGCTCTCTGTTGCTGTATTGGCCGGCTCTCCCTCTGCCGGAGTCTGATCACTGTCGATCAGACTGAACGCTTCCTCCAGAGTTGCCTGCAATTCTTCATCGCGCCCCGGTTTCAGGAGATATTCCAATGCTTTCAATCCTATCGCCTGCTTCGCATAATTGAATTCGTCGTATGCCGTCAAAAAAATGATAATACTTTGAGGATATTTCTCCCGAATATATCTGGCCGCTTCCAGTCCGTTGACTCCCGGCATGGATATGTCCAGAATTCCGATCTGACACTGCTCCCGTTCGAAGATTTCCATTGCTTCCCGTCCGTTCTGTGCCGTAAATATCTCTATCTGTCCGGGAAAATTCTTCTGTATCCGCTTTGACACTACCTGTCTCTCAATCGGTTCATCATCCGCCACCAATATACGATACATGACTTTCTCCTTTTTTCTGTTCTTCGTTTATCTGTCCGCAGGTGCCTTGTGGTATGGAATCACCACCTCTGCGCTCATGCCTTTCCCCTTTTCACTTTCCACATAAAAGTAAGCTTTCTCATACATAGACTGAATTCTTTTATAAATATTTGCGATTCCGATTCCAACGCCTTCATTGGTTCCGTTGGCCAGATTCCAACGCATCCGTATCACTTCCATCTGCGTCATGCCGATTCCGTCATCCTCCACCCGGATATGCAGCATGTCCTCCTTACGGAAGATCTGCATTTTCACACGACCGCCCTCTTCCTTCGGTCCCAGTCCGTGTATTATCGCGTTTTCCAATAAGGGCTGCGTCGTAAAGGTCGGTACCAGCACATTCTCTGTATCCTCCGCACATTCAAATACAAACTGAATCCGGTTGCCAAACCGCATTTGCTGCAGATACATATAATCCTTTGCCACCTTTATTTCCTGGTCCAGAAAGACTTCCGGCTGTTGTGTCTTCAGATTATAACGGAACAGAGAACTTAATGCCGTGATCATTTTCTCCGTAGTTGCCGCTTCCTCCAGATCTGCCATCCCGGCTATCACGTTTAATGTATTGAACAGAAAATGAGGATGGATCTGATTCTTCAGCACTTCCAGGTTCATGATCTCCAGTTGTTTTTCCGTTTCCAGATTCTCCAGTTCCTGCTGATGCAGCTGATCCAGCACTTCTCTTTTCTCTTCCAGCGCCTTGATATACTCTCCGGTGGCATATTTCATCTTATTGAATGCATGCACCAGTTCTCCCAGCTCGTCTTCATTATCGGTCTCTACATCCTCCACAAAGAAATCGTTATCCGCTATTTTCTTGGAGGTATCTGCCAGTTTGATGATAGGATCCATTATGGAATGGTTCAAAAGCTTTGCTATTTCAAACATGGTAACCGCCAGCAG
>JBNMJR010000157.1:0-6576 GCA_050873925.1 Acetatifactor sp. | reverse complement strand
GTCCTGAAGATCGGCGGCGCTTACGCTGCCTTCTGTATCGGCTCCGGCTTCGCAACTGGCCAGGAGATCATGCAGTTCTTCACCATTCAGTTTGAAATGTATATGAACGCTATCGGTTCCCCAAGCCGTGACAGCGTCATGGACGGAATTCTGAACTACATCGATCATAATTATCAGGAAAATTTAAAGCTTGGAACCATTGCAGAGTTATTCGGATACAACAGTTCTTATCTTGGAAAAGTCTTCAACAAGACGACCGGAAAGAGCTTCAATTCTTATGTAGATGAGGTCCGGATAGAAAACTCTAAGAAGCTTTTGATGGAAGAAGAATATAAAGTCTATGAGATTGCGCAGATGGTCGGATATACCAATGTGGATTATTTTCATAAGAAATTTAAGAAATATGTGGGTATGAGCCCGGCAGAGTATCGAAAAAAAGGCGCCGGATTTGCCACAAACCTGTAAATTTACAATATAAAAAATGAACAAGCCGGAATTTCTTTCCAACTTGTTCATTTTTTATATCTTAAAGAACCCGATCATTTACTTTGTCATCTTCAGAATCGCCACATCTTTTCCATTAAGTCTTAAGCTCTCGCCAACTTTTATCCCCCGTCCGGTGATCACTTCCACGCAGTTATCCCCCATCAGGATATCTTTTTCCTCATTTGTGTGGTTTAACAGGAAGAGGAATGTTCCGTTTGCATTTTCTCTTACAGTTGCTTCCACGCCTTCCGGTGTCTGCATGACGCCTTCAATTCCATTTTCCCTGAATATACCTGTCAGCAGTTTGTGGTAGAATGCCTTGTTGGATCTGGTTCCGATATACCATGCCGTACCTTTTCCGAACTGATTCTTCGTAATGACTGGTGTGCCTCGATAGAATTCTTCTTCATAAAGGCTTACACTTTCAGCTCCCTCCAGATGCATGATATCACAGAGTATCTCTGCCGGATATTCTGCATTATCATAGAAGAAACGATTACTTTCATTTTCCGGAAGTGCATCCTGTTCTTCCACCCAGATTCCCAGAATATCCCGCAGCTTTCCGGGATAGCCTCCGAGAGTCACCAGATCGTTTTCCTGCACGATTCCGCTGAAAAATGTGGTCAGGAATCTGCCGCCCTCTTTCACGAACTTCCGGATCTTCTCATCCGCATCTCCCTTGACCATATACCAGACCGGCGCGATCAGCAGGCGGTATCCACCAAAATCATCCTCCGGAGATACGAAATCCACATCGTAGCCCTCTCTGCGCAGAGCATCATAATACCGGAACACTTCCGTCAGATATTTCAGTTCACAGCTGGGGCCCGCAGAATATTCCAGTGCCCACCAGTTGTCCCAGTCGAAGAAAATACCGATCTTCGATTCCGTCCGCATCTGCATGGTATCCGTTCCCAGATGCTTCAGCTCCTCTCCCAGTGCCGTGATCTCCCGGAAGACTCTGGTGTTCTCCGTTCCCACATGATCGATCACTGCGCCGTGGTACTTCTCACAGGCTCCCACCGTACGACGCATCTGGAAAAACATCACCGTATCCGCCCCGTGAGCCATGGCCTGCATACTCCACAATCGCATGACGCCGGGACGTTTCAGGGCATTGTAGGGCAGCCAGTTGGTGACGCTGGGGGTCTGTTCCATCAGGGCAAAAGGTTCCTCACCGCCAATTCCCCGCATCAGGTCATGTGCCATGGCAATCCGGGTGTAAGAATCTTCATTGGAGGGATAATTGTCCCAGGAGACAAAATCCATCTCCTTCGCCCATTTGAAATAATCCAGAGGCTTATAAAATCCCATGAGATTCGTAGTCACCTTTGCCTCGGGCAGCACCTTTTTGATCACATCCCGCTCCAGCTTATAGCAATCCAGCATAGAGTCTGACTGGAATCTCCGGTAATCCAGTGAGATTCCCTGAAACATAGTCCGGTCCGTGGCAAAATGCTCACTCCTAAGATCCGGCGCCACGATCTCCTCCCAGTCATAGAAGGTATGCCCCCAGAATGCTGTATTCCAGGCATGATTCAAAGCTTCCAGCGTTCCGTATTTTTCCCGAAGCCAGAACCGGAATGCCTGCTCGCACCGTTCACAGTAGCACTCTCCTCCAAACTCATTGGACACATGCCATGCCACAATATTATCGTACTTTCCGTAGCGTTCCGCCAGCTTTTCCGCCAGTCTCGCCGCGTATTTCCGATAGGTGGGACTGTTGGGGCAGGAGTTGTGTCTGCCACCGAATTTTCTCCGGATTCCGTTAAATTCCGTCCGCAGAATATCCGGGTATTTTCTCGCCATCCAGGCCGGATGTGCCCCGGTGGAGGTGGCCATACAGATCTTCATATCATGCTTTGTCACCACCTCCATGATGCGGTCCAGTTTTTCAAAATCATAGGTATCCTCCGAAGGCTGCAGGGCCGCCCAGGAAAATACATTCAATGTCACAATGTCCACACCGGCTTTCGGAAGCAGACACATATCCTCCTGCCAGATCTCTTCCGGCCATTGTTCCGGATTATAGTCACCGCCGTAAGGCACTTTGTCTAATTTTTCATAAGGGATCATAGGGAAACTCCTTTTCGTTTTTCTCCATTCTGCCATATTACAGAGAAAAGTCAAGCACCAACCTGTGCCTGACTTCCCTCATACGCAACATTCACATTTTCAACATTCAATACTTTTTCGGTCGGAATTATTTCAGTAACTCCTTGATGGCTGCTGCCTTGTCGGCGGCATTGTTCATATCTACTTCCAGTACCTGATCGTATCCGAGACCATTCACCAGTTTCTGCATCTCAGCCAGTGTAGCATCGAACTCTGCGTCATCCTTTGCGAAGATCATCTTCCAGGATTCTGCCACGATGACCTGTTTGCACTGCTCTTTGATGGTGCTGATGTCGGTGGTGTACTCGGGAGTTGCATAGTTGGTACCGGGCAATACCAGCAGCAGATCGTTGTCCTTCATGTATTCGATGGAGGACAGTGCACCGTCATTGTGTGCAGACCAGTCTTCCTGCAGAGCGGTTGCGGTTCTCGTCTGATAATCCGCCCATCTCTGGTAGTTATAGCACATACCGGTACTTTCATCACAGTCAACCACACCTACGGTCTTGACATTCAGTGCGGATACACCGTCTTTCCAGGTACCGCCGCCCCATTCATCGGGAACCTGTAAGTCAGGATCGATATCTACGAATGCCTTTACACCGAACTCGGTCAGTACAGGCTCACCGTCTTTCATTTCCCAGGTCAGGCCTTCGGGACCGCATCCGCCACCGGTCTGAGGGCAGGCTGCCTCGATACCTTCGGGAGAATATAACCAGTCAATGAAATCTACGATTCTCTGAGGATCCTTGGTCTGGCTTCCTACCATCATACCTACTTCCATCTTGCCAAGAGGCATGGAACCATAGGACAGGCACTTCATATCGCCGATGATTGCGGAAGCAAATCCCTTGCCGGCTGCGGTGTTCTCGGAAGTGTTATACTGTCCTGCACCAAGCCAGGGCCACAGGGAATACAGCACGCCGCCGTCTCTGTATTTGGTCTGTAAGGTGTCAAAGTTCTGGGTGGTGGACTCGGGATCTACCAGCCCTCTCTGGTTTGCCTCATATAAAAGCCGTAAGCTCTGTACATAGATGCCGTCGCTGTCGATGACACTCTGTGCCTCGGAGCCGTCTACTCTTGCCATAGCAAAGCCCATGGGTTCATAACCGTAGAGGGCACACAGTGCGCCGGCATTCTGCATTACATCGCCGTCCCAGTCCTTGAACAGAGAGAACGCATACACTGCCTTGCCGGAATCACTCTGACCGGCTGCAGTCTGCATCTGCTCCATGACATCCAACAGATCCTCCATGGTATCCATCTTGGGATATCCTACTTCCCCATAAATGTCCCAACGAATGGAAGGAGCATTGGTAGGCTCCATAGCTTCACAGGGCTCCGTAGCGGGCTGGTTGGAAATCTCACTGGGTACTGCCCAGATGCCGTCCTGCTCTGCCAGTGCGCTGGCACCTGCGATGGCTTCGGAATATTTATTCAGGCTCTCACAACCATCCATGTAAGGAGTCATGTCCAACACCAGTCCTGCAGTCACCAGATCTTTCAGACGGCTCTTGTCCAGATTCGTGATGATCAGATCACCGAGATTGCCATTGGCGGAACGGGTCTGATACAGAGTATCTCCACCGCCTGCCACGTTGGGAGCAATGATGTTCAACTCCATATTGAACTTGTCTTTTACAATCTTCGCAAACCATCCGGACTGAATGCCCTGGAAGTTCGCCTGGCTGTCAAATACGTCGATAGTGATAGTCTCCGGATATTTGCTGTTGGATGTTGCATCCGTGGCTGCCGCCGCACTGTCTCCGGTTGCGGTCACACCTGCATTGTCACTACTTCCGCAGCCTGTGAGAGATGTTGCCATCATGGCAGCGGCAAGCATAAGTCCCAATACCTGTTTACCGGTTTTTCGCTTCATAATAAAACCCTCCTAAACCCTTTCTCATTTTACTATAATCTATTAAAAAGAAGCAAGAGCCCCCTCTTAATCTGTGTTAACCTTTCACCGATCCGATCATCAGTCCCTTGACGAAATACTTCTGGAACATGGGATATACGAACAGGATCGGCAGTACTACGATAACGGAGATCGTCATTCGTATGGATGTAGGCGTCTGCTGCGTCGCCAGGTTCGCTACCGCGGAGACATTGCCGCTGGCCTTTACTAACGTTGCCAGAGAATTGGCCTGATTCAGGTATGTATAGAGCAGATACTGTAAGGAATACAATTTCTGATCCGTAATATACATCAGGGTATCCTGGAAGGAGTTCCACTGTCCTACCGCTGCCCAGATGGCGATGGTGGCCAGGATCGGCTTACTGGTGGGAAGAATGATCTTCCTAAATACCGTCATGGTGCCTGCACCGTCGATCTCCGCAGCCTCCTGCAGGGATGCCGGAATGGATTCCACATAAGTCTTCACCATGATGATGTTAAAAGGCTGTACGATGGCCGGAATAATATACACCAAAAAGTTATTGGTCAGGTGCAGTGTTTTCATGGTCATGAACATGGGGATCAGACCTGCGTTGAAGTACATCGTAATGACGATCAGACGATACCACAGTTTTCTGTGCCACATCTTCTGCTGGGTAAACATGAATCCCAGATAAGCACTGGCCAGTACCGTACATGCGGTACCCAGGACCGTTCTGGCAATGGATACGAACAGCGCCATGCCCAGACCACTTAATTTCAATACCTCTTTGTAGTTACCCAGATGCATCTGCTTCGGCAGCCAGTTGACCATACCGTTGGCACTTAAGTCATTGGCGCTGATGGAATTGATGATCAGGTAATAAAACGGATACACACATATGATGGCAAAGATGGCGAATACTGCATAGTTTATGATCTGAAAGCTCCACTCTCCGGCTTTGCCTTTGGTTCTAATCTTATATCCCTCTGATGTTGTCATGAGAAACCTCCTTATACGATGCTCTCGCCACGTGTTTTCTTGGATACGAAGTTCACGATCATTAACAGCGTTACACTGACTAAACTCTTCATAATGCCGACTGCGGTAGCCAGTGACATGCTCCGTCCGGTCATACCGATGTTATACACATACAGATCCAGTACCTGAATGCTCTCTCTGTTGAAGGAGTTCTGGAACACATAGTACTGATCCATTCCGTTATTCAGGAAGTTTGCCACCGACAGCATCAACATAACGAAGTAGGTCGGCATCAGGGAAGGGATCGTGATGTTCCGGATGATCTGCCATCTTCCGGCTCCGTCTACCTTTGCCGCATCGTACATTTCCTGATCGATGCCGGCAATGGCCGCCAGGTACATGATGGCTCCCCAGCCGAGACCTTTCCAGGTGCTCCACAGGAGCATCTGCAGCCATACATGCTCGCCGCTGTCCAGGATCTTAAGAGGTTCCTGGATCCATCCCCACTCCTGCAATACTGTGTTCAGCATACCGGTGGTGGAGAACAGGCAGAACGCGATGGAATATACTAATGTCCAGCTGATGAAGTTCGGGATCGTAGTCAGTGTCTGCACCGCATTTTTGAAAGGCTTACACTTTACTTCATTTAAAAATACCGCGAACAGCACCGGCAGGAAGGATGTCGCAATTCCCAACAGACTCATGGCAAATGTATTTTTCAATACGATCAAAAGCTGCGATACCTGCGTCGGATTGCTGAACAGGGATTTGAACCATTTCAGCCCTACGAACTCACATTGGGATAATTTCAAAGGTGCTCTGTAGTCATACAATGCATAGACCCATCCATGCAGCGGAAAATAAGAAAATAGAAATACCAGTATGAGAAACGGCACGATCATGAGAAATAATTTAAAGGATTCTCGTTTTTTTGCTTTACTCATTTCCTTTTTCACTGGCGTGTACCTCCTCTTTGAATGTGATTTTATCTTACCATTCTCTTTCCGAGGTTCGTACCGTAAGAATTGGATATAACTTCCTGTGATTTTTAGATTTTTAGGGGTAAATTTGAGAGATATCTCTGATTTTTAGAGTATTGGATAGCGAAATTTTATGG
>JBNMJR010000156.1:0-6634 GCA_050873925.1 Acetatifactor sp. | reverse complement strand
TGGAATCCGGGCAGACCTCTATGGCGAATCGCCTTTCCAATCTGGAATCCGGGCAGACCTCTATGGCGAATCGCCTTTCCAATCTGGAATCCGGGCAGACCTCTATGGCGAATCGCCTTTCCAATCTGGAATCCGGGCAGACCTCTATGGCGAATCGCCTTACCAATATAGATCTGACTCTTGAGAATGAAGTCAGTCGTAATATCTGTACAATTGCGGAAGCCCATTTGGATTTATCCAGAAAATTCGACCGGGCATTAAAAGTAAAAGAGGATGATGAACTGGTCCGTGTCCGACTTAATGTATTGGAAAATGATGTCCGAAAGATAAAGCAGCGGCTGGAAATTGCATAGTTTATTTTTATCAGTACCTTATCTTAATTGATAAGGTATTTTTTTGCTCTGTGTTTTGTTGACTTATCAACATCTTCATGTTACACTTCATAGAGTTGTTGTAATATCAACATTTTACAGGAGGAATCTTCATGCAGGATCGTTTTGAGAGATTTGTGGTATCTATCACAGAATTGCACCGTTATCTGCAAAAATTAAAAGAACTGGAAATGGGACAGATGGACTTGAAAGCCGGTTATACCATGTGTCTGTATTATCTGGGAAAACACCCGGAAGGGCTGACCGCCACGCAGCTGACAGAGCTGTGCAAGGAAGATAAGGCCGCTATCTCCCGTACTTTAAGCCAGTTGAGTGCCAAGGGGCTGGTGTCCTGCGAACTGCCGGAGCATAAACGCTCCTACCGCACGCTGTATTATCTGACAGAGGAAGGCAGCACCGTAGTCAAAAAGATCGGTTCCCGGATCTATTCCGCACTGGCCCACGGCGGAGACGGCATGACGGAGGCACAGCGGGTGAATCTCTATGATTCTCTGGAACAGATCTCTCACAATCTGGAACAGTATCTCGCAGAGTTTTCTGCGGAGCATCCCACAGAGCGTTGACCCCCGCGACAGAGACCGGTGTCTGCGCCGCAGACGCGTGAGGCTCCCGCCAGCTGCTTCATCGCAGAAATCTCAGGATTTTTGAAATCCGACATGATTTTGGTAAATTTTATAGAAAGAACAGGTATTTTACACTATGGAAAAAATACGTTTTATCACAGACTCCGCATCCGATATGAATCACCCAAGAGAGGATGTCACGATCCTGCCTCTGCATATCCGCTTCGGCGAGGAGGAATATGCAGACGGTGTCACCATCAATCATAAAGAATTCTATGAGAAGCTGATCGAATGTGATACCCTGCCCACCACCAGTCTGGTATCTCCCGCAGTCTTCGAAGAGGCTTATGAAAAAGCGGTGACCGCCGGAGAAACCGTCATTGTGATCACCATCTCCGGCAAGCTGTCCGGCACCTGCCAGAGTGCCCGGATCGCCGCCGAAGATTATGAAGGCAGGGTCTTTGTCGTAGACAGTCTGAATGCCACCATCGGGGAACGGATTCTGGTAGAATACGGTCTGCAGCTGAAGGATCAGGGGATGACCGCAGAAGAGATCGTAAACGCTCTGGAAGAGCAAAAACATAAGATCCACACCATGGGACTCTTAGACACTCTGGAATACCTGAAAAAAGGAGGCCGTATCTCCCCCACTGTGGCATTCATCGGCGGTGCTCTGGCCATCAAGCCTGTGGTAGCGGTCGTGGACGGTGAGATCGTTATGCTTGGGAAAGCCCGCGGTTCCAAAAACGGCAGCAACTTCCTCATCCGTGAGATTGAAAAAGCGGACGGTGTGGACTTCTCCAGGCCCTTCTGTCTGGGTTATACCGGTCTGAGTGACGAACTTTTACAGAAATATATTCACGACAGTGAGCATCTCTGGAAGGATTATGCGAAGGAGCTTCCCATCAGCACTCTGGGTGCCACCATCGGAACCCATGTGGGCCCCGGTGCGGTGGCTGTTGCGTTCTTCGAGCATTAAAACCATTACAATCCGTCCTATTTGCTCAAAAATGGGACTAATTTCCCATAGCTGCCCCACTGACAAATTTCTCCTCTTATGGTATATTGTAGAATCATTTTATATTGTTTGTTCATTTTCTACATTACCAGAGAGGAGAATTTTTATGGGTCTGAGCCTGTTACTATCTACAAATCATATCGTCATACACAGTTACTCTCCCGTGGCGGATTTTCTGTTGGTGGTTATGTGTCTTCTGGCATTGTTACTGATCCGACAGACTTTCATCAAACAGAGCCGGACCTTTCGGATCTTCAAATCCTGTTTTGCCCTGCTTTTCATTGCCGCAGTTTCCAATATCGCCTTTTATTATGCCGACCTTTTTTCCAGGCAGAATACCCTTCTCTGGATTCTTCGGGCAGTCTACCATATCAGTCTTCTGTCCCTGTTCTGTCTCTATATTGCTTACTTAAAAATACTGATTGTCTTCCCGAAAAATGTCGGCAGAAAATATACCTTTCTGTCCTTCGCCATCCTGGTGGCGTCCGGAATTGCCGATCTGGCATCTCCTCTGACCGGCCGGGGATTTCATCAGGATCATTATGGAACCTGGTATGAAAATATCCTGTCCACTCCTTTTATGGTCGGATATCTTTTATATCTGGCAGTGATCCTCTTTCTGTTGGTTCGCTACCGCCGCAGACTTCCTACCGCACTGTTCCACATGCTGATATTTACCGAGGCGGTCTGTGGGCTGATCGTAGTCGCGGAAGCTGCCATGAACACTACTTCTTTCCTGGCCACGACCTATTTTCTTCCGCTTTTGGTGGTGCTGTACATGCTTCATGCCAATGCCTACGACCCGAAGACCGGTGCCCTTGGGTCCGCATCGCTGGATGAATATCTGCGCCAGCAACGGCTCACCTCCCAGGATACCTACTATCTTTGCCTGCGCTTTGATATGGATTTCGAATACGTCATGACGGAAGAAATGGGAAAGCTGTTCTACAGCTTCTGGACAGATTATTTCCGGAAGGGCATCCTGTTCAATCCTTCCACCAGTTTCTTCGTACTGGCGGTGGACAACCACAATGTCCCGGATGCCACAGAAAGGGCAGTATCCCTGATCAAAAAGGTGTTTCAGAAATATTATGAAGAATATAAGCTTCCCTATAAGATGTTGCTCTTTGACCATCTGGATTTCTGTGAGAATCTGGAACAGTTCTACGAGGTATTCAATTACTTTTCCGAAAAAGTAGCACAGAATTCCTATCGTGTCATCGGCGAAGAAGATTACCTGACCTATAAAGAGATGCATTATATCAAGACACAGTTGAAAGACATAGCAGAACATGGCTCTCTGGATGATGAACGTGTCCTCGTCTATTGTCAGCCGGTACGAAATGTTCATACCGGTGCCTATGACACAGCAGAATCTCTGATGCGTCTGCGTCTGCCCCAGACCGGCATGGTATTTCCGGACCGCTTTATTCCTTTGGCAGAAAAATACGGCTATATCCACCGACTAAGTATGATCATTTTGAACAAGACCTGCCGTCAGATCCGGAAAATGCAGGAGGAAGGCTATGAGATCTCCCGGGTATCCGTGAATCTCTCCGTAGAAGAACTTGGTGAAAAAAACTTCATGGAAGAGTTCAAATCCATCGTACGGGCCACCGGTATTGATTTCCATACCATTGCCGTAGAGTTTACGGAATCCCAGAACGATACGGAATACGAACTGGTACAGGAATGTGTCAATGAGTTCAAGCAGCTGGGGGTATGTACTTATCTGGATGATTTCGGAACCGGTTATTCGAACTTCGACCGTATATTAAGTCTGAAACTGGATGTGGTCAAATTTGATCGAAGTCTTTTATTGATGGCGGATCAGGACGCCAATTCCCGCTTTATGCTGGATTACTTCTCTGCCGCCTTTGAGCGTCTGGGCTACAAGGTACTGTACGAAGGTGTAGAGACCGATGCTCAGGAAGAACTGTGTATCACCAGCCATGCTGATTATTTACAGGGCTATAAGTTCTCCAAACCCATTCCCATTGAAGAACTGCCCCGGTTCCTGACCAGAGCCTGATATCAAAAATCCCGAAGATCTTTGATGGTCTTCGGGATTTCTCTTTGCTTATCTTTATTTATCTTTTACTTCTTCTATTAAGCAGCCTTCTTAGCCTTCTTCTCTTTCATCTGCTTAGCGAAGGTCTGTGCGCCTTCCACTACCAGGAAGATTGCCAGTACTGCCATTGCAGCAGCGAAGAATAACTGGAACCAGTCACCCCATGCAGCGGTACCTGCGCCGATAGCCTTGCACTTGTTGATGACAGTGATCACTAAGCTGGTCAGGGTTGCAGCAAGCATGAATACCATAGGGAAATAGAACATCTTGTTGTTCTTACCAACTTCACCCAGCCATGCAGCAACTGCCATCAGAGCGATACCTGCAAGCAGCTGGTTGGCTGCGCCGAACAGACCCCAGATCTGGCTCAGAGACAGACCACCCAGGATACAACCGATCAGTACCATGGAAACAGTACCGAACAGAGGATGCGCCAGCACCTTACGTGCGCCCTTGGCATCCTTGTAGGTAGCCTCGCCTTCCTTCAGGAACAGCTCGGAGAACATGAAACGGCTCAGACGGGTACCGGTATCCAGACTGGTCAGTGCGAATACGGATACAGACAGAGTCAGCAGTGCGTAAATGGTGCCATAAGCCTTGGAAGTCTCGGTACCGAACATGGATGCGATACCTGCAGCAAATGCAGCTGCGGGAGATCCGAACTCACCGTTTAAGTATTTCTGATATACTGCGCCGACTGCTACCAGAGCGATGATGCCCAGAGCAGACTCGATCAGCATGGAACCGTAACCGATGGCCTTGGCATCCTTCTCGTTAGCCAGCTGCTTGGAAGAAGTACCGGTAGCGATCAGGCTGTGGAAACCGGAACATGCGCCACATGCTACGGTAATGAACAGCATGGGGAACAGGGTCTGTCCTGCCTTGGGCTCCCAGCTGGTGAAAGCGGGGATATCAAATGCAACGGTACCGGTGAATGCACCTGCAACCACACCGATGAATGCCAGACCGATCATAGCGTACAGCAGGAAGCTGGACAGATAGTCACGGGGCTGTAACAGGATCCATACGGGAACCAGAGAAGCTACAGCGATGTACACACCTACGAATACGATCCATGCGATACGGTTCATGGCAAAACCAACGTTCAGACCAAGAACAGTGATCAATACGATACCAACGATACCACCGATAGTAGCGGGCAGGGTCTTCACGCCCATTCTGTTGGTCACATATCCATAAATAATAGCCAGAACGATAAATAACAGAGAGATCATAGCGGTAGACTGGTTACCGGTAGGATTGGTCACAAAACCGAAAGCGGTCTTGCCGGCTTCGTCTGCCACAGTCAGGAAAGTACCTGCCACGATGTTAACAAAGGAAGCGATTACCAGGATCAGCACCAGAAGTGCGAAGATGATGAAAAGCTTCTTTGCTCTGGATCCCATGGAATCCTCGATGATCTCACCTACAGATTTACCGTCATGTCTGATAGATGCGAATAAAGATCCGAAGTCCTGCAGACCGCCGAAGAAAATACCACCGATAATACACCACAGGAATACGGGAACCCATCCAAAGATGGAAGCCTGAATCGGTCCGTTGATCGGGCCTGCTCCGGCGATAGAGGAAAAATGATGTCCCATAAGTACGGCGGGCTTTGCTGCAACATAGTCCACACCATCCTCCTTCTCAATAGCAGGAGTCTTCTTGGTAGGATCGATGCCCCACTGTTTTGCCAGCCAGGAGCCATAGAACACATAGCCGATAAACAATAATACGATAGCGGCCAAAACAATTAATAATGCTGTCATTTGTGTTTCTCCTTTTCTTATACACAGATTTAATTTATCATTGCCTTTTTCACGAGCTTCTTCAGAATCTGTCCGTGGCGGTTGTGGACGATCCGACCCGAAGAAAGTTCGGCGACAATCAAACGGTAATTACTCCAGCCATGAAATCCCCAGAGGTAACTCTGATAATGCTTGCACTTTTTTACCTGTGTAAGCGCATCTTCCTCTGCATGACCGGTCAGAATGATCAGGACAACATCGCTGTTCCGATGATTGGATGAGGGCTGCACATTGGCAGTTCCCCGTTTCCAGGCGATGGTGTCAAGTTCCAGAAGACGATCCTTTGACAAAGATTCTTCTGTGGCAAAATACACAGTCTCGTTGGTGTCAATATCTGCCACCTTGGCTTTCTTGATCAGAAAGTACTGCTCATTATGGGATCCGAAGATCGCTTCGGCTGCGAATGGCGGTTCAACAGCTTCTTTTTTAATATTGTAGTATGTCTGATAAGATCGCAGGACGCGCTCCAGCGCTTCCCCGGGAGTAAGTGTCTTTTGTGATTCCATTCTGCTTTCCTTTTAAGCATGCGTAATCGATTACATTTACGTTCATGCTATTGATAACTTTAGCACGTCGAAGTGTTAAGTGCAATGGATTTTTTAGCATTTCTTTACACTTTTTTAATAAATACGTACTTTATCGTTATATATTAGTCCTCTGGCAACATTTTTCCAAGGTGCAAATTTAACCTATATACCATTACAAATTTAATCTCTTTATCCGGATAAACTTATTGACTTTTGTCGGGTAGCCGGAAATCATTCTAAAAAAACAGCAGC
>JBNMJR010000155.1:0-6657 GCA_050873925.1 Acetatifactor sp. | reverse complement strand
GGGTCTGTCAGGTCATCCGCAGGCACATAGACTGCCTGTACGGAAGTAACACTACCCTTGTTCGTGGAAGCGATACGCTCCTGCAATTCACCGACCTCGGTAGCCAGAGTGGGCTGATATCCTACTGCGGAAGGCATACGGCCTAACAGTGCGGATACCTCACTACCTGCCTGCACGAAACGGAAGATATTATCAATGAACAGCAGCACATTCTGATGCTCTTCATCACGGAAGTACTCTGCCATGGTCAGTCCGGTCTCGGCTACACGCATACGTGCTCCGGGGGGCTCGTTCATCTGACCGAAGACTAACGCGGTCTTCTCCAAAACTCCTGACTCCTTCATTTCACTCCACAGATCGTTACCCTCACGGGAACGCTCTCCGACACCGGTGAAAATGGAATATCCACCGTGCTCGGTTGCAATATTACGGATCAGCTCCTGAATCAGCACGGTCTTACCTACACCGGCACCGCCGAACAGACCGATCTTACCACCCTTTGCATAGGGAGCCAGCAGGTCGATGACCTTGATACCTGTCTCCAGCATCTCTACAACGGGGCTCTGCTCTTCGAAGGAAGGGGGATCTCTGTGGATGACCCAATGCTCCTCTCCTTCCAGGGATTCTCCACCGTCGATGGTCTCTCCCAATACATTGAACAATCTGCCCAGTGTCTTATTACCTACCGGTACCTGAATTCCTTTTCCGGTGGCAATGACATCCATATCTTTGCAAAGTCCTTCACTGGCGCCCAGCATGATGCAGCGCACGGTGTTGTTGCCGATATGCTGTGCCACTTCCATGACCAGACGCTTGCCTTCACTGTATACTTCCAGGGCATCCTTGATAAAAGGAAGGTCATTGTTCTCGAACTCTACGTCTACAACAGGTCCCATGACCTGGACGATTTTACCATGATTTTTTTCCTTTACATTACTCACTTGTTCAGGACCTCCTTTCTTGCCTTTTTCTTCTTTTTCTGAGCCTTGGCACCGGCAATGACCTCAGTGATCTCCTGTGTGATCATAGCCTGACGTACCCGGTTGTACTGAATGGACAGATCATGGATCATGGCGGAAGCGTTCTTATTGGCTGCCTCCATGGCCATCATTCTGGCATTCTGCTCACTACAGAACGATTCTACCAGTGCGCCGTACACATATCCCATGACAAAATCCGGGACAATGTTGTTCAGCACTGCCTTCGGGGACGGTGTCATGACAAGCGGCTCCTGATACATGCTCAGGTCCTGTCCGTCTTTGGTAATAAAGCGCTCTTTTATGATAGGCAGCAGACGCATCATATGCGGTTCCGTTGTCACGCTGTTTACCATATTGGTATAAATGATATATACCTCGTCCAGCTGTTCCTCCTGAAACTGCTCCAGGATCGTCTCCGTAATGATACGGGCACGGTGCAGCGTCGGGTTCTGTGCGGTGTAGTGGAACTGCTCCGCCACCTCGATTCCCCGGTGTCCGAAATACTGACGTCCCAGTTCACCGACCACGAACAGTTTGTACTTTCCGGTCTTACCGGCTTTCTGCATCTGCTCTTCCGCCATTTTCAGTACGTTATGGTTGTAGGCTCCGGCCAGACCCTTGTCCGCGGTGACTACTACCAGTCCCGTGGTCTTCTCCTCAGCCGGTTTGTCCTTACGTTCATCGAAATATTTGTTATCGATCTCCGGTAAGTGACGGACGATTCTGCTGACCATGGTCTGCAGAGTATAGAAGTAAGGCTCTGTCTCCTCCAGATTCTTCTTGGCTTTCCGAAGCTTCGTAGAGGAGATCATATACATGGCATTAGTGATCTTCATGGTATCCTGAATGCTTTTCATACGACTTTGTATTTCTCGCGTATTTGCCATGTCAACCTCCTGTTATTTCTATAAATAACTTCAATAACTTATTTCTGTAAGAATTCCTTTTTGAACTCCACAGCTGCATCACAGATCTGCTTGTTCAGCTCGTCATCCAGAGCCTTGGTGGTCTCTAACTGACGAACAACATCGCTGTGCTTATCCTTCATATAGCTTAAGAACTGCATCTGGAAATCCTTTACCTGAGCTACGGGCACATCCAGCATTACTCTGCCGTTGGCTGCGCACAGGGTCATAACCTGCTCCGCCATGCTTAAAGGTCTGCACAGAGGCTGCTTCAACAGCTCCATCAGTACATGGCCGTGCTGTAACTGTTCCTTGGTGGCATTGTCCAGATCGGATGCAAACTGTGTGAACACTTCCATCTCTCTAAACTGTGCCAGATCGATACGGATACTTCCGGCTGCTTTCTTCATGGCCTTGGTCTGTGCGGCACCGCCGACACGGGATACGGACAGACCGACATTGACTGCAGGTCTCATACCGGAGAAGAACAGATCACTCTCCAGGAAAATCTGACCGTCGGTAATGGAGATAACGTTGGTGGGAATGTATGCGGATACATCGCCTGCCTGGGTCTCAATGATCGGCAGTGCGGTGATGGAACCGCCTCCCTTATCTGCGCTCAGTCTTGCGGAACGCTCCAGCAGTCTGGAATGCAGATAGAAAACGTCTCCGGGGTATGCTTCACGTCCGGGAGAACGCTCCAGCAACAGGGACAGTGCACGGTAAGCTACTGCGTGCTTGGACAGATCATCATATACGATGAGGACGTCCTTGCCCTGATACATGAAGTACTCAGCCAGTGCGGTACCGGAATACGGTGCGATGTACTGCAGGGGTGCAGGATCGCTGGCCGTTGCGGAAACGATGATGGTGTAATCCATGGCATCGTTCTTTTTCAGGGTTCCTACCAGTTTTGCAATGGTGGATGCTTTTTGGCCGATAGCCACATAAATACATACCACATCCTTGCCCTTCTGGTTCAGAATAGCATCGATGGCGATGGAAGTCTTACCGGTCTGACGGTCACCGATGATCAGCTCACGCTGTCCACGGCCGATGGGGAACATGGAATCGATAGCCAGAATACCGGTCTCCATAGGCACGCCTACGGACTGTCTGTCCACGATGGAAGGTGCGGGCTGCTCGATAGGACGATAACCCTCTTCCTTAATGGGGCCTGCACCGTCGATGGGTGCTCCCAGAGCATCCACGATTCTGCCCTTGAATCCGTCACCTACAGGGATACCGGCTCTCTTACCGGTACGAACGACTCTGGTACCCTCACGGATCTCAGTGTCGTGACCGAACAGGATACATCCGATCTCATCTCTGCGGACATCCTGTACCATGCCCTTGACACCGGAATCGAAGATAACGATCTCGCCGTACTCTGCATGGTCGATACCATTAACGTTGGCAATACCGTCACCTACCCAGCTGACAGAACCGATCTCATTTTTCTCTGCCTGTAAGTTGAAATCTTCGATCTCACCTTTCAGAATGGAAATGATGCCCTGCTCACTGGCGGTCTTTCCTACCTGGGAAAGCTTGTCTGCGAACTGCTTCATACGTCCGTTGGTACTCCAGTCATAGACCTCGTTACCGGCACGGATAATGAAACCGCCGCCAAGAGAAGGATCTTCCTTGGTCTCGAAGACCATATCTTCTCTGTTGTATTTCTTCTGAATAAAATTACGGATATTCTGCAGCTGCTCATCGGTGGGTGCTGTCACATAGGACAGGGTCACAACGAACTCTTCCTTTTTCTCGGGAGAGAGTTCTCTGTATGCGGTGCAGATATCGTCCCACAGATAGACGTCTCCGTTGTCACACAGGACTTTCAGGAAATCTCTGATCTGTAAGGGGAATACTTTTTCAATTACATTGTGTTTGGCAGACAGTGACACGGCAGGAGATTCGAAATCCAGCTTCACCTGCGGTACGGCTTTGAAGATATCGCCTGTCTGACCTACAATGTCTCCGGGGATATTCAGTTCACGCAATCTTTTTGCGTATTCTAAAGCTGTACTAATCAATCTTTTCACCTGTCTTTGCTATAAATTGGTTGTAAAGTTCTCTGTCTGAATCTGCGTTCTGCTTGGCAGCTACCAGTTTTGCGGTAGCTTCCACTACCAGACCGGCGATCTGTTCCTGTGCCTGCTCGATGCGCTTCTGCTCTTCCAGTGCGGCATTCTTGCTGGCATTGTCCATGATCTTCTTTGCTTCTGTCTGGGCATCTGCCACGATACGGTCGTACTCGTTGCTGGCCTTACCTCTTGCCTCGTTCAGGATGCTTTCTTTTTCTGCCTGAACACCGCTTAAGGATGCCTCGTACTGACCCTTCAGTTCATTGGCACTGTCCTGTACGGCTTTTGCATCTGCATATTGCTTATCGATCTCTGCCTGTCTTGCATCCAGGATCTTGTGGATGGGCTTGATCAGGAAAATCTTCACGATGGCGAAGATGATCAACAGATTCAGGATGGTCCATACAATATTAATATCTAATCTCAGCATGTGCTTTCATCCTTTCTTACGTCGTTATACAGTTCGTTATACAGTTCCTTATGCCATGAATAAGATGATCAGGATACCGATAACGAATCCGTAAATAGCGGTTGCCTCTGCCAGCGCACCACCTAACAGTAAGATCTTGGTGATCTTGCTCTCTGCTTCCGGCTGTCTTGCGACTGCCTCTGCTGCCTTACTTGTTGCGATACCGATACCGATACCTGCTCCGATACATGCCAGTGCTGCAATACCTGCTCCAATAGCTATCATAATTAATTCCTCCAAAATAAAATAGTGTTGTTAATAGTTACTTACTCAATGGCTTCCTTAATGTACATGGATGTCAGGAATACGAATACATATGCCTGAATCAGTCCATCAAAAGTATCAAAGTAAAAGCTGAAGGGTACCGGCAATGCTACCGGAACCAGAAGCTTCAACAGCTCCATGATAACGAATGCGCCCAAAACGTTACCAAACAATCGCATACACAGGGACAGGGGCTTGATGAACACCTCCAGGATATTGATAGGTGTTACGATCGCAATAGGTTCGGTAAAGCTCTTGATCCATCCGCCCACACCTTTCTTGCGGATACCTGCGGCTTCCACCAGAACGATACTCATCAGTGCCAGTGCCGCCGTTACGTTCAGATCCTTGGTAGGGGGCTTCATACCGAACAATCCGATGATATTGGATATGCCCAGATACAACAGTACGCTCACCAGATACGGTACATACCGTTTTCCTTCCTCTCCGATCATTCCCGTAACAATGCCTTCCAGCTTTGTCACGATCGTCTCTGCCACCAGCTGTCGTCTGCTGACATTGTGTACTTTGAGGTTGCTTGTAAGGATAATCGACAAGATCAGAATGACTGCCATGACCACCCAGGTGATAACGACCGATTCCGCAATATCCAGCTGTACTCCGCCGATCAGGGGAAGACCTGCCGGAAATTTAATGGAAAACGCCGTGTCACAATTCAGTTCCTTGAGCAGTTCTGATGCCAATTCCTCCATAATACCACTTCCTTTCCGTAAACATCCATGAAAGAGCTTTCACTCCCTCACGGTCGTTGCTATTTTACTCCTATTTATTGAAAAACGTAAGATACATTTTTGCTAATTTGTTTCATGCAAAAATGAAAAGTTATGGCATATATTAACTATAAAAAATGAGGTATCAGAAGATCATATGACAAAATTAGTCATTTTGGGCCGCAAATCCCAGACGGGCAATTATGAGACGTTTTTCCGGAAACCTCCTGCCCGTACCGTGACCACTCTGGTCCCCGGGGAAGTCACCTCCTGCGACGCTCTGATCCTGCCGGGCGGCGGGGATATCACTCCTGCTTTCTTCGGAGAAAAAAACAAAGGTTCCCGCACTGTCGACACCGAACTGGACATCCTGCAATTTCAGGCCCTTGATACGGCCATTGCCGCCGGAATCCCCGTGATCGGGATCTGCAAGGGCATGCAGGTCATCAATGTTGCCTTCGGCGGCACTATTCTGCAGGATATGCCGGGAGATTCCCGGCACAGTATTCCTTCCGGTGATGCATTCCATACGTCCATTATGACGGAAGATTCCCGTCTTTTCAAGTATTTTCCTGTCGAAATGCGCGTCAACAGCGCTCACCACCAGCGGATTGACCGCTTAGGCCAGCACCTGAAGATCATTCAGCGCTGTCCCGACGATGGTTGCCCCGAAGCTTTGGAGCATGACGAGCTGCCGATCCTCGGACTGCAGTGGCATCCGGAGCGTCTTCCGGGGCGGGCCGGGGAGCCTCTGCTTTTGCTTCTTTCTTCTTATTTCTGAATCTGCGCCCGGGCTTTTTCGCCGGGGCCAGTTCCTCCCTGACCTTGACCTTCGCGATCTCGAACAGGGAGCGGATGATCCCCCGCAGCATCTCTGCGGTCTGATCGTCCACTTCCTTCAGTGCGGTAATTACCGCATTCATACTCTTTTTCCAGTCGGCGGTAAAAGTGATCAGATCATCCGCCTGAGATGCGGAGATGACCTGATAGAGAGTCTCCACGAAGGTGCGGACCTGCTCCTCATTTAAGGACAGGATCCACTCGTTCAGTGCCTCATTCATGATCTTCTGGCTCTCATAGATGTCACCCACATCCACAAAATGATCCTCTTCCACCAGCCAGGAAAAAGGATCGTGCTGTAAAAGTCCGTGGCTGTTGCTCTCCACCACGCGGTAACGAATATCCCTCTCAAAGATCATACCGATCATGGAGGAATGCGGC
>JBNMJR010000154.1:0-6665 GCA_050873925.1 Acetatifactor sp. | reverse complement strand
CATGGTAACCGCCAGCAGAATACTCAATATCACGGCCATCAATACAACGCCGGATACCGAAGGCAGCAATTCCCGGTAGCGGAGATTTCCTTCTTCAATGGTAGCTGCCAGAAATTTCTGAATGTACTGGTGTAGGTAATTCTGCATTCCATATACCTTGTACAGTTCCCGGATATACTCTTCCCCCTGATATTTTCGGTCCAGAACCGCATTTCTCGCCTGTGTATACATCTCATAACTGCTGCGTATTGCCTGCAGTTGGGCAAATCGTCCCTCTCCCAGATCCGCATATTCCAGTTCTATGGCATAGATGGCCTTTTGGGTATCTTCCATCTCCTGTCTCAGTTCCACTGCAATTTCCTCTGCATCCGATCTGGAATACCGTTCAAAGGAATCCATCTCCGCTTCCAGTGTGGTGACCATCTCTCCCGCCACTTCATTGTTCTCCAGGATCTGATTAAAATCTACCATAAAATATTTTACGATCCATACATCAAAAAGAACGACAACCGTAAAAAACAACAATACAGTTCCCGCGTATATCAGAATCTTATTTTTAATAGATAGTTTTTTCCAGAAGCTCATAACCCCTCATCCGAATCTATAAAGAAAACAGTGCCATGCCTGTCGAAAACACAACACTGTTTTCTGATTTTCTATCTTTTTTGTTTTTTCAGCTGTTCCACCAGATCCCGGTAAAAAGCATCTTTCTGTTCTCCCATGGCCCGGTCCATGATCATATACCCATAGGCATCATCTGTCTTGATGACGATCATGGATGGCTGACGGATCACTCTGGTCACGTGACTCCAGGGAATCTTTTCCTCCTTGTCACCGCAGGTCACCAGAATACCGGTATTTTGGAACAACAGTTCCACACCTTTCGGCTGTTGCTCTACCTGCTTATAACTTCTGCCCAGAATAGCAAGTGGCTGAAACACCGGGAAGATCAGACAGCACAGAATCTCCAACGCTCTGGAAAACTCTCCCGAATCCGGCCATAACTTTACCGTCATGGCTATCATGGATACGGTAAACACAATATTGATCACTCCCAAAAAGGAACGATAGGTTCTCGTCATAGACATTTTCCATAGATCCGAGGCTTTCACATCACAGTTAAATCTGTATTCCATGCTGTCACACATCCTTATTTTTTATTAGCTGAACAAATTCGGCAGGAACATACTGATCTCAGGAATAAAGGTAAGTAAGAGCAGTACAATGATCATGCAGAGGTAGAACGGCAGGGTTGCCTTTACCACTCTCTCCATCTTTACCTTGCTGACTGCAGATCCGATAAACAATACCGCACCTACCGGAGGTGTCAGAAGTCCGATACCACAGTTTAAGATCATCATAATACCGAACTGGATCGCATTGATGCCGATAGAGTTGGCAATGGGAAGCAGGATCGGTGTTGCGATCAGAATGATCGGTGCCATATCCATAATACAACCCAATACCAGAAGTATCAAGTTCAAGAGCAGTGCAATGATGACCGGATTCTTAGTCAGTCCGATGATGGCATTGGCTGCCAGATCCGGTACGTGTAAAGTAGTCAGGCAGTAACCGAAAATACTGGAGGTGGAGATCAGGATCAGTACGATAGATAAAGTATCAATGCAGGATTCCAAAATTTTCCATACACCCTTCCAGTCCAGTCCCTTGTAAATATACACACTGACGATCAGACTGTAAATAACTGCGATTGCTGCAGACTCCGTTGCTGTGAACCATCCGCCTACGACACCCACTACAACGATAATAACCGCTGCCAGTGCCCAGAAGGAAACCGATAACTGTTTTCCCAGTCTCTTCAGACTGAACTTGTCTCCCTTGGGATATTTGCGTCTCTTGGAGATAATGTAGGAGCCGATCATCAGGGAGATTGCCAGCAATGCTCCGGGTACATATCCTGCCAGGAATAAGCTTCCTACCGATACGCCGCCGGCACTCATTGCATAGATTACCATGTTATGGCTGGGAGGAACCAGCAGTCCCTCACAGGAAGAAGTAATCGTAACTGCGGTAGAAAAATCATCATCATAGCCCTGCTCTACCATCATGGGGATCAGGATACTTCCCAGGGAAGCGGTATCTGCAGATGCAGAACCGGAAATACCGCCGAAGAAATAAGATGCCACAATGTTGACCATGGCCATACCGCCGGTCATCCATCCCACACAGGCATCTGCCAAGGCTATCAGCTTCTCCGAGATACCACCCGATCCCATCAGACATCCCATGGTGATGAAGAAGGGAACCGCCATCAGGCTGAAGGAACTGATACCTTTTACCATCTGCTGACAGATAGTGGTAAAAGGCAGCTGCTGATACCACAGACACAAGAGGGACGATAATGCCACCGCATAGGCAATGGGGAATCGTAAAAAGATCATGACCAGAAAGCTGATCAGTAAAATAGCTATCGCTGTACCGTTCGCTGTCATTATTTCTCCCCCTCCTTTACAAAAATATTTTTCATATGGTTATACAACGCTTCCAGTTCAAATATGATCATTGCAACGCCCGCAACGGGAATCGGGAAATACATCCAGAATCTGGATACGGAAGGCATACTTACATAGCTTCCCTTGGCTCCTAACGTGGATGCATATTTCCAGCCTACCACTACCATCACAATGGCCAGTGCAAATACACAGACATCCGACAGAATATCCAGTACCTTGATCACTGCAGAAGGCAGATATCTGTCAAATGCGGTCATACGGATATGTGCATTTCTGCGAATGGCCAGTGCTGCGGAAAGCACTGCCATATAGGACATCAAAGTAAGTACCACTTCTTCCGACCATGCGGGATCGGGAATAAACGGAATATATCTTCCGAGAACACTCATGCAGGTGATCAGAATATCTGCGACCAGCAACAGCTTACACACAAACAGGACAATTTTGTATGCCACATCGTAGACCGGTTTGATCTTATCCACTGCCTTAAAAAAACCTGCCATACTTTTCAACCTCTTTCTGCCGGTATCCACCGGCTGTTTAGCGACAGAAAAGGCACAGGAAGTGAACTTCCCGTGCCTTTCGTCACTTCTCACTTATTGCAAATCTCTATGTTTTCAGCGTCTGCTTACTGCATATCAACGATCTGCTGGTACAGATCTTCCTGTCCCTTGATGTTCTCAGCGATGACATCTTTAACGGCATCCTGCCAGGGGGTCTTGTCATCTACCTCGATCACGGTCACACCGTCAGCCTTCAGCTCTTCCAGAACCTCGTTCTCCTTCTGCTCGGAGATCTCACGGTTGTACTGGGATGCAGCTGCGCCGGCCTCCATCAGGATGTTCTGCTGCTCTGCGCTTAACTTGTTCCATGCATCATCGGTAATGATCACCTGTACAGCACCCAGAGTATGTCCGTCTAACATCAGATAAGGAGCTACCTCAGGGAAGGCATTGGACTTATAGTTGGCGATGGGCTGTTCAGCACCGTCTACCACACCGGTCTGCAGTGCGGAATATAATTCACCAAAGGATACTACTGTGGGAGATGCGCCCAAGCCTTCTACCAGACCGTTCATAACAGGGTCATTGGATACACGAAGCTTCATTCCCTTGAAGGATGTGATATCTTTGATCTCACTCTTGGTAAAGAAATGACGGAAACCTTCCTCTGCGTAGAACAGGCCTCTTACACCGCTGCCGTTCTCAGAAGGCTCCTGCAGGAACTCCTGTGCCAAATCAGAAGTTGCGAAGTTCCAGAAATGCTCACGGCTTACAAAGGTATAAGGCAGGGACAGAAGCATGGACTTCTTTCCACCGTAAGAAGTAAGTGCGAATGCGGAGATACGGGACATGTCAATGGTACCGCCACCGCCGAGCATGGTATCCAGAACATCATTCTCGGAACCGAGAACACCGCTGGCCTGCAGATCAATGATGATAGATCCGTTGGAACGGGATTCTACTTCTTCCTTGAACTTCTGATCAGTCATACCTACGATGGTATCCAGAGGATTTACCTCTGCCATTACCAGTGTGATGGCATCTGCTGCCGGTTCCTGTGCTGCTTCCTTGGATTCTGTGGTTGCTGCTGTGGTGCTCTCCTGTGCAGGGGTGCTTGCTGCCGGTGTCTCCGGAGCACTGACGCCGCAGGCTGCCAGTCCGCATACCATGGTTACACATAAAAGAGCTGTTAAAATCTTTTTCTTCATTTGGATTACCCTCCCAATATTTTTGCGACCTTACCGGTCCTTATGTGCTTATTATACCGATAATTATTGGGATGGTAAATCGGACATTCTTAAGTTTCCTAGCACGTTCTTAACATCTTTTTAACAGTTTCTTTATATTGTTTTCACAAAATCTTTACAGTCCCTGATAAATATTACCATTTCCCGTAAGGACACACATTCTTCCCGATCACGGCCCGCAACTCCACAAAGCAGCCACAGGCGCCGCACAGGCCCTCATTCAGATAATTACATTCCTTACATACAGCAAGGCGGTCTTCATAGACCGCCTTGTCTGCTTTACTGTCCTCTTCGATCCTGTCTATGTAGGCATACAGATTCTCCATATAGGCATTCTTGTCCATTTCCCGCAACAGACATTTTCGACAGGGATATTTTCTTGTTACTTCTATCGTTTCTTTTTCTTCCATAATGTTTCCGTCAATTTCTATATCGCAAGTTATTATTTTACCAGGAACATGACTACGCTGGAGGCCGGCATGGTGAAAATAATCTTACTGTCTGCGATCTTATACTCCGTAAATACTTCTTCGTGTACCTTATCGGGATCCTCAAAGGTATTGTAAGCATGAATATCATTGGTCAGGATGGCTGCCGTTACCTGCTTCGGATCACATTCCGCGAAAGCGATCTCCACCTCTTCTGTCTTGTCAACAGACAGGTTGTTCAACGTGATGGTTACCACACCGTCTTTGTCCACGGAAGCGGATTCCTGCAAATTGGGAACCTGATACTTCTCGTCTTCACCAATCTGTTCCACCCCGTCAATATAGCTCTCCACCAGATCTGCATCCTGATGATATTTGTACATATGGAATACATGGTAGGTCGGGGTACGCAGCATCTTCGGTCCCTCGGTCAGGATCACTGCCTGCAGTACGTTGACTAACTGTGCGATATTTGCCATCTTCACACGGTCACAGTGCTTGTTGAAAATATTTAAGGAAAGTCCTGCTACCAGAGCATCACGCATGGTACTCTGCTGGTATAAAAATCCGGGATTGGTGCCGGGCTCCACATCATACCAGGTGCCCCACTCGTCACAGATCAGGCCGATCTTCTTCTCAGGATCGTATTTGTCCATGATCGTAGAATGCTTATTGATCAGCTCATCCAGTTTGAACGCCTTGGACAGCGTCTTGTACCATGCCGCATCATCAAAATCCAGTGCACTGCCCTTGTGGGACCAGTCATCCTCCGGCAGAGTATAATAATGCAGGGAAAGTCCGTCCATAAAGCCGTGCATCCATTCCGGAGCATTTTCAAAGCAGGTCTTCAGCACTTCTTCTGTCCAATAGGTATCTCCGGCATTGGGACCACAACATACCTTAAAAACAGGCTGCTTTGGATCATAATTTCTTACATAGGTCTGGTATCTGCGATACAGATTACCATAGTAGGACGGGGTCATATTGCCGCCGCAGCCCCAGCTTTCATTACCAACTCCGAAATAATCTACCTTCCAGGGCTTCTCCCTGCCGTTTTTCCTCCGGAGATCTGCCATGGGGGATACCCCGTCAAAGGTCATATACTCTACCCACTCGGACATCTCCTGTACCGTGCCGCTTCCCACGTTACCGTTGATATAAGTCTTACAGCCGATCTGCTCACACAGTTCGAAGAATTCATGGGTACCGAAGCTGTTGTCCTCGGTCACACCACCCCAATGGGTGTTGATCATCTTCTTGCGGTTCTCCTTCGGGCCGATACCGTCCTTCCAGTGATATTCATCCGCAAAACATCCGCCGGGCCAGCGCAGCACCGGGAGCTTCATCTCCTTCAGGGCTGCCACCACATCGTTACGCATGCCTTTGGTATTGGGGATCTCGGAATCCTCTCCCACATACAGTCCCTCATAGATGCATCTGCCCAGATGCTCGGAGAAATTTCCGTAAAGCTCCGGATTGATATGTCCCTTTTTGTTCTTTTCATTAATATACAGCTTTGCCATAGTGATCCTTTCTGCAGCGGGGCTCTGTTTCCCGCGGCCATGACCTTTTTTCTGTAAAAATGTATTACTGGAATCCCTTCACTTCATGCCAGCTATCCATAGGCTCCGTGTTCTCTTCCACCTGTACGTTCTCATATACCACGCTTCTTACCTTATCTTCCGAAAAGTTATCCACTCTTGCCCTGATCCGCAGATCCTGCAGGGTAAAATCGGAAAGCAGATACTGACTTTCATCCGGCATGACATCAAAGAAGCTATCACAGACGCAGTCACAATCCTTCATCGTGATATGATCCGCATAGGACAGCGGTCTGTCCTTGCGATCCTTCAGATCATAGTACTGGGTCCAGGGATAGATCTTGAGGAACTCCTTTACCCGGCCTTCGATCTGTTTCACTGTAATATACTCATAGTGCTGCGGGGTGTCCGGCCGCATTTTCAGCCACAACAGTCTCGCTGCTCCTTTGATCTTGATTCTGCGCATGATGAT
>JBNMJR010000153.1:0-6666 GCA_050873925.1 Acetatifactor sp. | reverse complement strand
TCCTACAGGAGCTTGCGGTAAAGTTCACAGAGGCGAAAAATTTCTTCGGCACGTCCACCATGGCATTGTCCATGGAAGGACGGGAAGTGACCGAAGTGGAAGAAATCCGCATTCTGGATACCATCCGGGAGAACAGCAATGTAAGGATCGCCTGTATCGTGGGACATGATGAGGCCACGAACAAGAACTTTATCAAAGCTCTGCAGCATATGGAGAAAAAACTTTCTACCGGGGACGAGGGTCAGTTCTACAAGGGAACCCTCAAAAACCGGGAAGTCATAGAAACCGAGAACAGTATCGTGGTGCTGGGGGATGTCTACCCGGGCAGTGCGGTGATCTCCGCAGGCAACATCATCATTCTGGGAGGATTGTACGGAGAAGCTTATGCGGGCGGATCCGGCAGAGAAGATTGTTATATTGTAGCGCTTGAAATGGAGCCGGAAAGATTAAAAATCGGCGATTTCAAATATAAAACCAATGCGAAACAGTCGAAATGGGGCATTCGTCCCAAAGTACAACCGAAAATTGCACACCTGAAGAACGGGAAGATCGTATTTGATCCCCTTACAAAAGAATTACTGGGTACCTTCTAAAAGGATCCAGGGGACGACAAAATCAAACAGGAGGAATCCAAAATGGAACAAAACGTTTCCACGGAGAAGAAAAGCTCCGAAGTCATTGTCGTCACTTCAGGAAAAGGCGGTGTAGGTAAGACCACTACATCCGCAAACGTAGGAACAGGTCTTGCAAAAGCGGGCAGTAAAGTCTGCCTGATCGATACGGATATCGGTCTGCGTAATCTGGACGTGGTCATGGGACTGGAGAACCGTATTGTGTACAATCTGGTAGATGTGGTTGAAGGAAACTGCAGAATCAAACAGGCACTGATCCGGGATAAGAGACATCCGGGACTGTACCTGATGCCGTCGGCACAGACCAGAGATAAATCGGCGGTCACCCCGGGACAGATGGTGAAGGTGATCGACCATTTGAGAGAACAGTTTGATTACATCATTCTGGATTGCCCGGCGGGAATCGAGCAGGGCTTCCAGAATGCCATTGCCGGAGCCGACAGAGCACTGGTGGTAACGACACCGGAAGTCTCGGCCATCAGAGATGCAGACCGCATTATCGGCCTGCTGGAGGCCAACGGCTTCAAACAGATGGATCTGATCATCAACAGACTGCGCATGGACATGGTAAAACGCGGAGATATGATGTCTGCGGATGATGTGGTGGATATTCTGGCGGTGCCGCTCATCGGAATCGTTCCGGATGATGAGAATGTAGTCATTGCCACCAATCAGGGAGAACCGTTGGTCGGAAGCGATACACCGGCAGGTAAAGCTTACCGCAATGTGGTGGATCGTGTGCTGGGGAAAGAAATTCCGTTCCTGGATTTCGAAAAAGGAGTATCTTTTTGGACAAAAGTAACCGGTATTTTTCGGAAAGCATAGGAAGGGGACGGGATGAATATGAAACATTTTTTTCGCAGGAAAAGTTCCTGCCAGGTGGCAAAGGACCGTCTGAAGATCCTGCTGATATCGGACCGGGTGAACTGTTCTCCGGAGATGATGGAACTGATCAAGGCGGATATTACAAAAGTGATTTCAAAATATATGCGGATCGATACAGACCATATGGAAATCGAGATACAGGCAAAGGGCAGCAAGGGCGGACGGAATAAAAGCCCCAGCCTGATTGCCAATATTCCCATCATTGATTTGCAAAAGACTGCGAAAATGCCATAGGAACATAAGGAAATAGAAAGGCCAAACGGATGTTTAAGAATTATAGATTACGGGATTATGACTTTAAACTGATCATATTGATACTTGCATTGTCCATCATCGGTATCATAACCATCGGCAGTGCGGAACCTGCCCAGCAGAGCAAACAGATGGCGGGTGTGGTTGCGGGTTTTGTGATCATGATCGCTCTTTCTTTTTTTAACTATTCCGTGATACTGAAGCTTTACTGGCTGATGTACATAGGCAATCTGGTACTGCTCGGACTGGTAATCCTGATGGGTGAAGAAGGCAACGGAGCCCAGAGGTGGCTTAAGATCGGCGGACTGCAATTTCAACCTTCAGAACTTGCAAAAATTTTATTGATTTTATTCTTTGCACAGTTTATTATGAAATATAAGGAGAAGCTGAATACTTTCCCTGTGATCGCATCGATTGCGGTACTTATGGGGGTTCCCTGGATTATGGTAAAGGAACAGCCGGCGCTGTCTACCAGCCTTGTGCTGATCTTTATTTTCTGTGTGATCCTGTATACCGGAGGCATCAGCTATAAGCTGATCTTCGGAGCATTGGCGGTGGCAATTCCGGCAGTGATCATACTGGTATCGCTGGCGATGCAGCCGGACAGTACCATACTGGAGACCTACCAGAAGAATCGTATCCTCGCTTTCGTCAATCCGGAGGAATATTCCACGGATCTGGCTTACCAGCAGTTGAACTCCGTAATGGCCATAGGCTCCGGAGAACTGGACGGCAAGGGCTATAAAAACAATGAGATCACATCGGTAAAGAACGGCAATTTCCTGTCTGAAGCGGAAACCGATTTCATATTCGCTGTTATCGGTGAAGAGTTTGGTTTTAAGGGAAGTATCGTGGTAATCATACTGCTGATGCTTACGGCAATGGAGTGTGTGTCCATCGCGGGAAAGGCGAAAGATACCGCGGGGACGATCATAGCGGCGTCAATGGGGGGACTGATCGCTTTCCAGAGCTTTGTGAACGTCGGTGTAGCCACGTTTATTTTACCGAATACAGGACTTCCGCTGCCTTTTGTAAGTTATGGCCTGACCTCGCTGATGAGTCTGTATATTGGAATGGGTGTTGTACTGAATGTACGATTACAGGCGAAGAGAAGCTAGACAAAAGAAATCATACATTACACAGAGAAGGGGTATGGACTATATGAACATTGCATTGATCGCACATGATGCCAAAAAGAAACTGATGCAGAATTTCTGCATTGCATATCGTGGAATTTTAAGTAAAAATGAATTATATGCCACAGGAACTACCGGCAGACTGATCGAAGAGGTCACCAATCTGAATATACACAAATATCTTGCCGGACATCTGGGAGGAGAACAGCAGATCGGTGCACAGATCGAACACAACGAGATCGACCTGGTGATCTTCTTGCGGGATCCGCTGGCACCCAAGGCCCATGAGCCGGATGTAAGCAATGTAATGCGCCTGTGTGATATGCATAATATTCCGCTGGCAACGAATCTCGCCAGCGCGGAACTGTTGATCAAGTCCTTAGACAGAGGAGACTTAGAGTGGCGTGAAATGTACAAATAAAATTCGTCGGATCTGCGCCTGCATGTCCATGATCCTCTGTGTAAGCCTGCTTACCGGATGTGGTAATGTGTCTTATACATTCCCGTACGATGTCAATTCAAGTGTCAGCAGCTTCAATGTGCTGGCGGGAACCGGAGCGGGCCGGGCAGAACCCTTTGCCGCCGATCTGTGTGTAGTGACAGAGGACCAGACGGGAGACGGCAGTGTAGATATGTCACAGGCTTCCGCCGCTGTACTGTTCGACGTAAACAATAAAAAGGTATTATATTCCAAAAATGCACATGAGAGACTGTATCCGGCCAGCCTGACCAAGGTAATGACGGCACTGGTGGCGTTGCAGAATGCGTCACCGGATACCGTGCTGACAGCTACGGACAGTGTAAAGATCACGGAATCCGGGGCACAGTTGTGCGGATTAAAAGCCGGGGATACCATGACACTGGATCAGGCCTTACATATTCTGCTGATGTATTCCGCCAATGATGCAGCAATGCTGATCGCGGAGAATATCGGCGGCAGCGTGGATCATTTTGTGGAGATGATGAATGAGGAAGCACAGAGACTGGGAGCTACGAACACAAGCTTCGCCAATCCCCACGGTCTGTCGGACGACAATCATTATACTTCTGCCTATGACCTGTATCTGATCTTTAATGAGGCGATCAAATATGATTCTTTTAATGAGATCATTCATATGACAAGCTATCAGACCACGTATTATGACAAGACCGGTAAAGCCAAAGAACTTACGGTGAACAACACGAACCGTTTCCTGCGGGGAGATTTCCAGGCACCGGAGAACATTACGGTCATCGGTGGCAAGACAGGTACGACCAACGCGGCAGGACACTGTCTGATCCTTCTTTCCAGAGACGCAAGCGGAGCACCCTATATATCGGTAATTCTGAATTCCTCAGCCAGCGATATACTGTACCCGGAAATGGTACAACTCCTGGAGCAAATCAATAAATAACTGTTGTTTTTTGAAGGGTTATAAACTATAATAAAATAAATAGGTTGCGTGAAGTTCCTATAAATTTTACGACAGGAGGGTTACACCAATGGTTCAGTTGATTGTAGGCAAAAAGGGTAAGGGCAAGACAAAACAGCTGTTGGACAAAGTCAACAGCGAGGTAAAGGATATTGCGGGAAGTATCGTATATCTGGACAAAAGTACGAAACATATGTATGAACTGAACAACAAGGTGCGTCTGATCGACGTTTCCCGTTACATGATCGAGAATGAAAGCGAATTTCTGGGATTCGTATGCGGTATCATTTCTCAGGATCATGATCTGGAGCAGATGTATTTTGACAGCTTTCTGAAGATCGCGGCGCTGGAAGACAAAGACATTTCTGCAGTTGTTGAAAAACTGGATAGAATGAGTGACTTCTTCCAGGTGGATTTTATCCTCAGCGTATCCAAAGACGAATCCGAATTACCGGAGTCTGTGAAGGATAAGATCATTGTATCTTTGTAAGAAAAACGAATTATAATTTTCACGTATGAGAAGCCTCGGATGCCAACCGGGGCTTCTCAAATGTAAGGGAGAGGAAAGGAGGTTTTCCTATGGCAGAACAACCGAGAAAAATAAAAAAATACAGAAAACCTTTAAACCTCAATATCGGTATGCTCATTTTCGGAGCTATTTTTATCTATGTGATCATCTGTGTGATCCTGTATTTCCAGACGGATCATATCGTTCGTTATGAAGTAACGGAAGGATCGCTGGCGACGAACAATATTTACCGTGGAGTGGCAATCCGCACGGAGGAAGTTGTGAATACGGACACCGCCGGCTATGTGAATTTCTATGCAAGAGAAGGTGAACGGGTGGCCAAGGGGGATACCGTCTATATCGTGGACGAGACGGGAAGACTGACAGAAGAACTGGAAGACGCCAGCCTTGGAGAAAATACCCTGAGTGACCAGGAACTTTCGGAATTTCGAAATGAAATCGTGAATTTTATGCATGGGTACGATGACAAAAATTATGAGAACACCTATGATTTTAAATATTCTTTGAAGAACACCGTATTGAAGCTGGCCAACGTAAATATGCTGCAAAGCATTGAAAACGGAAACAACGGTTCTGCTGCAAATATTGTAAATTTCTGTTATGCACCGACCACCGGCATCGTGGCTTACTGGACGGATGGTTATGAAAATCTGACCGTGGAGGGTGTCACACAGGAAGTATTTGATAACAAAAATTACGAGAAGAAACAGATGCTCGGTAATGAACTGATGGCTGTGGGAGATCCGGTGTACAAGCTTTCCACGGAGGAAAACTGGTCGGTGGTCATTCCCATCGATGCAGAGCGTGGTGCGGAGATCCAGCAGGAGGATTATGTCAAGGTACGTTTTCTGAAGAATCAGTATGAGTCCTGGGGACAGGCAAAGCTGTTCACCGGCAGTGACGGCAATACATTTCTGTCACTTACCTTTACCAATTCCATGGTTACGTTTGTGTCCGACAGATTCCTGGATATCGAGCTGATCCTGAATGATGAGACCGGATTGAAAATCCCCAATTCTTCCATTGTGGAGAAGGAATTTTTCCTGATCGATGAAGATTTTGTTACAACCAACGAAAATACGGGAACCCAGGGCGTAATCAGACAGTGCTACCGGGATAACGGAGATATTTCCAGTGAATTTGTGGAGACCGGTGCGTACAGTTACGATGAAAATGAAGGCGTGTACTATATGGATACTTCGGTGCTGAAGGCCGGAGATGTCCTATACAAGACAGACAGTCAGGAGACCTATACGGTAAGTAAACGGGCAACGCTGATCGGCGTGTATAATGTGAATAAAGGATATGCGGACTTCAAGCAGATCAATATTCTGTATCAGAACGATGAGTATGCTATCGTAAAGGCCAATACGACCTATGGTCTGAATGTATATGACTATATTGTACTGGACGGTTCTTCGGTATCGGATGATCAGATCATCACCAATATCAAGAAGACAGATACCGGCAGGTCAGATATTCCTACAGATAGTGTAGAACCGGGAGTAAGCGATAACATGCCGGAGAGTACAGAACCGCTTCCTGCGGAGACGGGGGAAGAACCGACACAGGAGACCACACAGGAAGCAACGCAGGAAAGTCAGACACCGGAGAGCTAGAAAGGACGGCGGATACTATGGAAGATACCAGACAGAGCACAGAACTGGCACAAAATTACAAAACGGTAAAGGAAAATGTGAGAAAAGCCTGTGAGCAGGCGGGCAGATCGGAGCAGGAAGTAACACTGCTTGCAGTCAGCAAGACAAAGCCCGTGGATATGCTGATGGATGTCTACCGTGCGGGAGCCAGAGATTTCGGTG
>JBNMJR010000152.1:0-6769 GCA_050873925.1 Acetatifactor sp. | reverse complement strand
TATATCTTCTTCTGATCTGCCAGTGTTGCAGTATCTTCCGAAGTTCCTGTAATATCCCCCTGAAGCATCTGCTTCGCCGGATCATACTTTACATATACGCTTGCGGAGTCAACTCCACTGTCCAGGCAATACTCGCCGTTTCCGTTTGTCTGTACTTTTCCCTCGTTTCCAAGGGTTGTCAGTGACTTGAAATCGCCTTCTCCCTCCGGCTTCACGTACACCATATCCCCCGTGCATTCCCCATCCAGCCGGAAACCGATACACTGCGCCGTCACCATTCCGGGCAAATCCTCTGCCTTAACTCCCATCACCGGCACCAGATAAAAAGTCAACACCAGCAAGAGTGAAAGCAGGAGTCCCGTCTGCCAACGGGCTTGTGTTTTTCTGCTTTTGTGCATCTACACAAATCCTCCTTTATCTATTAGATTATAGTTCTATATACCCACCGGAAACCTGCTTTTTCAAGTTGACATTTGTCTCAAATTGTCGATTTGCCGTATTTTCTGCCCTTTTGGGTATCACAAACTCTTTTAGATCTCCTATATCCACATATAATATCCTTCCTGGGTATTACGTGCAATCAGGCCTATTTATACCCTCCCGCCTGGGTATCTCTCCCTCTTTTCAGTCTCTATACCCTCGCACGCCTTGTCACCTGGGTATCTCGCCCACTTTGCGGCCTCCTATACCCTCGCGTTCCTTGCCATTTGGGTATCTCGTCCACTTTGCGGCCTCCTATACCCTCGCGTTCCTTGCCATTTGGGTATCTCGCCCACTTTGCGGCCTCCTATACCCTCGCGCGCCTTGCCAACTGGGTATCACGCACACTTTACGTCCTCTATACCCGCACGAAAAAAAGCACAGCCTCTCTACGGGATAGGCTGTGCCATTCTCATTCTTTCGTTATTTCTTGTCTTCTTCCCAGTTGTAATAAAACTGGATCAGGCCGATACGGCTTCTGGTCCCGGTCTTCTCATTCAGGGCGGCCACATGCCGGTACAGCATGGCCCGGGAAACGAAAAGGCTGTCGGCGATCTCCTGCATGCCGTCATCGGACAGCAGCAAAATCTGCAATACTTCCTGTTCTCTATCGGTCAGATGAAAATATTCCGCGAACTTCTGCATCCGGCTCTGTCTGCCGGACATTTCCCGGCTTTCCATTTCTTCGGGAGCCTCTGCCCCGGATTCCCCATCCGGCTGTCCGGAACTTCCGGTATTGCCTCCTGTCTCCGGAACATCACCCAACACCCGGGAATTTTCCTCCTCAGGTCTCTCCTCCACCGCATTACCAACGGCAGTTGCCACCTCCGGGCACAAATCCTGTCCGGTTGCCGCTCCGGGCACTATTCTGATCGTCCTGCCGGGCGCTATTCCGTCCATCGCACCCACCGCTATTCCGGCTGCCGCTCCATCTTCCATCTTCCCGATCACAATCTGCGTGCAATTATAGTACCACAAAAGCGACTCACTGATGAGTACGAACAATACCAGTGCCAGCACCGCCGTCAGAACATGGCTGTCTCCTGTCAGGAGGCTTACAGATGCCACTCCCGTGATGACGGCCCCAAGATTGTTCGCCGCTCTTCCCATACCGGCCCACAGTTTCCCGTCCTGCATCCGATAGGACAGCTGGATAAATCCGTTGGTAAAAAACACAACAAAAAATCCCGCAGACACATAGAAGATCAGCAGCCCCGGCAGAAACGGTCCGCCGCTTTCGATGATCAGTACACAGATGGTGGACAGAATCGTCACCCCGTACATGATCAGGCCACGATACCGCCCGCTGTGCAGGTCAAACAATACGCCCGCCAACAGTCCGCTGAGTGCCAGAAACAGTCTCGGCCACTGTCCGATGTCCATAGTGCCGGCCGCGTGCGCCAGTGTCACGGCATTGTCCAGTGTAGCGAAAATGCAGGTCATCAGTACGATGGTCAGAATCAGTGCCACTCCCGCAAGCGGCGGATTCTTCACAGTGATCGTTTCTCCTGTCACCGTGAACTGCTCTGTCGTCCGCTTCTCCATCCGGGACTTCATCTGCCCTGCGTCCTGTTCCGTGTTCTCTTCGACGCAGACGTTCACCCCACTGATTTTCTCCGCGGGCCTGTCTCCTCTGCGCTCTGACCACCTGTCACGCACATTTCCGGCCGCCAGTACCCACAGCACCACAAAACTCACCGCCAGGATCACACCCTCCACCGCCTCTCCCCACAACAGATTGTGGTTCAGGAACTGCAAAAGAAGCCCCAGCGCATACGCCGCACCTACCGTCTTCGCCGGATGTTTACTGCCCCGCAGAATCTGTGACGCCTGGTAATGCGCCCTGCTGCCCAGATACCCCAACACCAGAAACAAAAATAAACCCGTTCCCAGCAGCACACCGTACTCCGTCCTGGTCAACAGCAGCCCATAGCCTGCGAGAGTCAGCCCTGACACCAAGAATCCCCCTGCTTTGAAAGCAACGGGATTCTCATATTTGCTTTTTTGTTTTTCTATCAGGGAATAGACCAGAAAGCCCAGCACGCTGACACCGAGGATATAACTCTGTGCCAGCACCACTCCCGTGGGATCCGTGCATAATGCCATCCGGTTGTCGAACAGATACTCCGTTCCTAAAAATACAAAATAGAAAAAAGCCAGTGAAAGCATGGTCTCTCCTTATACCGACTGGAAACCGCCTTCCAGATCTTCAATGATGTCATCGATGTTCTCTGTACCGATGGACAGGCGGATGGTATTGCTGTAGGTGCCCTGCTCGTTCAGTTCTTCTTCGGACAGCTGTGCATGGGTGGTGGAAGCCGGATGGATGACCAGAGACTTCACATCTGCCACGTTTGCCAGCAGAGAGAACAGTTCCAGATTGTCGCAGAACTTCTTGGCTGTCTCCTTGCCGCCCTTGATCTCGAAGGTGAAGATGGAACCGCCGCCGTTCGGGAAGTATTTCTTATACAGTGCCTGCTGCTCCGGATCGGTGGATACGGAAGGATGATGTACGCGTTCTACCTGGGGATGATTGTTCAGATACTGCACTACCTTCAGCGCGTTCTCCACATGACGCTCCACGCGAAGGGAGAGTGTCTCCAGTCCCTGTAAGAAGATAAATGCATGTACCGGAGAGATGCATCCACCCATATCACGCAGAAGCATTGCACGGATGGCGGTCACAAAAGCTGCGCCCGGTGCTGCCTTGGTGAAGGTCACACCATGGTAGCTGGGGTTCGGGGTGCACAGGTGAGGGAACTTGCCGCTACCCTCCCAGTCGAACTTGCCGTTCTCTACGATGACGCCGCCCAGGCTGGTGCCATGTCCGCCGATGAACTTCGTTGCGGAATGAACCACGATATCTGCGCCGTACTCAAAAGGACGTACCAGATAAGGAGTTGCAAAGGTATTGTCCACTACCAGAGGCACCTTATGTGCATGGGCGATCTGTGCCAGACGCTCAATGTCTACCACATCGGAGTTGGGGTTGCCCAGTGTCTCGATGTAGAGGGCCTTGGTGTTCTCCTGGAAGCTTGCTTCGATCTTGTCATAATCGGAAGGAGCCACGAAAGTGGTGGTCACACCGTAGTCTACCAGTGTATGTGCCAGCAGATTGTAGGTTCCGCCGTAAATATTATTAGCAGAAATGATATGATCTCCCTGTTTTGCCAGATTCTGGATCGTGTAGCAGATAGCTGCTGCGCCGCTGGCTACTGCCAGAGCTGCAGTTCCGCCCTCCAGGGCTGCAATACGCTGCTCGAAGACACCCTGGGTAGGGTTGCCCAGACGACCGTAGATCTCACCAGGATCTTCCAGTCCGAAACGTGCTGCTGCGTGATCGCAGTTGCGGAATACATAAGAAGATGTCTGATAAATGGGAACGGCTCTTGCGCCGGTCACGGGATCAGGCTGCTCCTGTCCCACATGTAACTGTAAAGTCTCGAATTTCAGATTACGCTCTGCATAGGGCTTTTTGCTCATGTTCTGCCTCATTTCTGCACTTTTGTGCTATGTATTTTTCTATAAAAATATGCTAAAACACATTGCAAAATCTGTCAATGTAAAACTTTAGCGCAGCAGACATTTTTGCCCACTGCGCTAATCTTCTCACCGGATTCCATTATCGCGCCTTACTTCACCAGCCGGTCCTTATACTGCAGCCATTTTCCCGTCCGTACCCGGTTGGTAAATAAAAACGCCCGCACGGTCCAGTCCATGGTCATGGCGATCCAGACACCGATAACGCCAAGTCCGAATCCCTGCCCCAGAATATATGCCATACCCACACGACAGATCCACATGGATGAAATGGCCACGATCATGGTGAACTTCACATCCCCGGCAGCCCGCAGCGCATTGGACTGGGCAAAAGACAACGGATGCACCAGCATACAGCAGACACAGTTGTAAACCAACAGGATCACCGTCATATTCGTGGTTGCCTCGCTCAGATGATAGATGCTACACAGCGGTCTGGAAAACAGGATCATGGGAATTCCCAGAAGGATCATGCAGGCATACGCTATTTTCATCATTTTCCTGAGATAATATTTCGCCTGATCTGTTTCCCCGGCACCGATACACTGCCCGATCACGGTGATCATTGCCACACCGATGGCATTGGCCGGAATCTGCTGGAAGCTGGCAATACTGCCGGTTACCGCATTTGCAGTCGTGGCCACCATTCCAAAACCGGCGATCAGGCTGGTGGTCAGAAGCTTGCCGATCTGGAAAATACTGTTCTCCAGTCCGTTGGGAACACCGATGTACAGAATCTTCCCCAGAATGTTCGTATCCACCCGCCAGCTCTTACCCATGGAGATCTTGTCACTTTTTGTCAGCAGTACCACGATCATCACCGCCGACAGAATTCTGGAAAACAGCGTGGACAGAGCCGCACCGGCGACACCGATCTTCGCCCCGTAGATCAAAAGTGCATTGCCCACAATGTTCATCAGATTTGCCACCAATGACACCTTCATGGACACCTTGGAGTCTCCCACCGCACGGAACAGGGCCGCGCCGCCGTTATAGATCCCGAGAAACGGGAAAGAGACCGCTACAATATAGAAATAAATTCTGGCCGCACTCATGATATCCGCTTCCACATTTCCGTAGAGGAGACTTAACAGCCCTCTGTTAAAAATCAGGGCTACCGCCATAAACAGAAGGGCCACACCCCCAACCGCCAGAAACAGCTGATTGGAGGCCCGGCCTACCATTTCCTTATCACCGCGTCCCATGTACTGTGCCGCCACGACCGCACCGCCGCTGGCCATGGCGGTGAACAATCCGATCAACAGGACACAGATACTGTCCACCAGGGAAATACCGGATACCGCGGCCTCGCCACAACTGGCCACCATCACAGTATCTGCCATTCCCATGGCCACTGCCAGAAACTGTTCTATGATCAGCGGCCACAATAATTTTTTCAGTGCATCCTGTGAAAATAACATTTTTTTCTCTTCCGTCATACCTTACATCATTCCTTTATCCTTACAATAACAACTGCAAAAATAGCACATTGTCATTGCATTGTAAATAGAAATGTAATTTTATGATTCTGTAACTATTCAGCACCCCATTCGCAAAACCGCCTCTACGAGGCTTTCCTTTTGCTCATGTGGTTACTTCGCCCTATAAATAGTATCAAATGCTCTTACGAATGCAAGCATTCGACGCGCATTCAATACTATTTACATGGCTCTGAATAGTTACAGATCCTGATATACGAAATAGTCTGCAGCGACCAGGCCGCCGTCCGCACCCTGTTCGTTGATGGCAAACAGGCCATCCTTGACGCCTACCCAGCGGCCCGGAGTTGCTTCCACCATCTGTCCCACAGGCTGTAAGTTGTCCTCCGTGGTTCCCACGTAGAATGTACGGTAATTCTCCTTCTCCACCTTCATCTGAATATAGATCACATCGCTGTTCCATTCTCCCAGACCGGTGCGTACCTCATCGTCCTTCGTCCAGTTGCCGGTGCGCTGCTGCAGGTTCATTTTTCCGTTTATTTTCTGTACCGCAAGCGCCGTATAACAGCCGCCCAGAGATACCAGTCCTGCCACATCACCGTCCTTCATCTGTTCCAGATGCAGGCAGGTGGTAATGGAAAATTCCGGTGCCGGCCATTTCTGTAATAACAGATTGCTGATATCACACAGCTGTGTCTTCGGATCTGCGGTCTGTGCGTGCAGAATGAGCTGACTATTTTTCAGATCATACCATTCCTTTTTGTAGTTGGCATTCCACTGCCACTGCAGTCCCAGCTTCTCTCCTTCGAAGAAATCGCTGTCTTCCGGTGCATCGATTGGATACGTTGCTCCCACTTCCGGCTTTTTATAATGCATCACCGGTTCGCCACAGCCGTCCACTTCGTTCACACCGATCACCGGCCAGTCGTTCTCCCAGTGCATGGGCTGTAAATGTACGATACGGCCCGCATTGCCCACATCCTGAAAATGCAGGAACCAGTCCTGTCCGTCCGGAGTGTCTACCCAGGCTCCCTGGTGAGGTCCGTTGACGGGAGAACTGCCCTGATGAAGAACGATCTTTTCTTCCCAGGGACCGTAAATATTTTTCGAACGCAGTACGGTCTGCCAGCCGGGCTTTACGCCTCCTGCCGGAGCGAAAATATAGTAATAGCCGTTTCTCTTGTACAGCTTCGGGCCCTCGATGGTGGGCTGTGTCGCATGACCGTCATAGATGAACTGTCCGTCATCCAGCACACCGGAGCAGTCCGGTTCGATGGGGGACATATACTGGATGACGGACAGTTCATCTA
>JBNMJR010000151.1:0-6770 GCA_050873925.1 Acetatifactor sp. | reverse complement strand
GATCAGCATCGACTGTGAGGCTGTAAAATGCGTTCATAACAGCAATTACAAGTGCGTGGCGGATCATGTGGATATCAAGGGCTGCGGTGCCTGCGACTGCAGAGAGACGGCCTGTGCGACTTTTTCGGAGAAATAGGAAACTGACAGGAAACGAAAGGATCAGATCCGGCTTGACAAATCCCTGTAAAATACGGATAATAAAGCAAGTGACCGGATTCGGCGGGAGACCGCCGGTACATAGAATACAGGGATTTAAAAAATATAATATTATTCTAAAAACGGGGTTGACATCGGGAAAACTCCGTGGTATTCTAATTAAGCGTGTGAAGAACACGACACAACAAGCAGAGTATCCACTCTCACCTTACGGCGCAGGCTGGTAAGCGTTCAGATATTTTCATAGACAGAGAACTCGTTTGAAATTTGTTTGAATGAGGGCAGTCCGTGAAGGGAACAGGTGGATAGTTATGCTATCTGCTTTTTTTATTGCTTAATATATTTTCTTATGGAGGTACACAACCATTAGCGATTTAATGATTAATGAACAGATCAGAGACAAAGAAGTACGACTGATTGGAGAAGACGGAGAACAGCTCGGAATCGTTTCTTCCAGAGATGCCCTGAAGATGGCAGAGGAAGCGGGACTGGACCTGGTAAAGATTGCTCCTACGGCAAAGCCTCCTGTTTGTAAGATCGTGGATTACGGTAAGTACAAATATGAGCAGGTGAGAAAAGAAAAGGAAGCAAAGAAGAAGCAGAAGGTCATCGATATCAAGGAGATCAGACTTTCCCCCAATATCGATACCAACGATCTGAACACCAAGATCAGTGCAGCCAGAAAGTTCCTGACCAAGGGAGACAGAGTAAAGATCACCCTGAGATTCCGCGGCAGAGAGATGGCACATATGAACAACAGCAAGCATATCTTAGATGATATCGCACAGAGCCTGTCCGATATTGCGGTAGTGGAAAAAGCTCCCAAGGTAGAAGGCAGAAGCATGACCATGTTTTTAACTGAGAAGCGTTAATTCGTACAGTTAAAAAGTGTCGGGATCCGGCACGATAGATTAAGTAAAGTTTAGGAGGAACTCGTTATGCCCAAAATGAAGACAAGCAGAGCAGCAGCTAAGCGCTTTAAAGCAACAGGAACCGGTAAGTTAAAGAGATCTAAAGCTTACAAGAGCCATATCTTAACCAAGAAATCTACCAAGAGAAAACGTAATCTGAGAAAGCCTGCAATTACGGATGCAACTAATGTTAAGAATATGAAGAAGATTTTACCTTATTTATAATTCAGGCGAGGAGGAAATAAGACATGGCAAGAATTAAAGGTGGCTTAAATGCCAAGAAGAAACACAATAGAGTATTAAAGCTTGCAAAGGGCTACAGAGGCGCAAGAAGCAAGCAGTACAGAGTAGCAAAGCAGTCTGTTATGAGAGCTCTGACCAGCTCTTATGCAGGTAGAAAAGAGAGAAAGCGTCAGTTCAGACAGCTGTGGATCGCTCGTATCAATGCAGCAGCAAGAATGAACGGTTTATCTTACAGCAAATTCATGTACGGTCTGAAGCTTGCAGGCGTTGACATGAACAGAAAGATGCTGGCAGACCTGGCAGTTAACGATGCAGAAGGTTTCAAGACCCTTGCAGAGCTGGCTAAGTCCAAGATCGCATAAGCAGAGCAACTGTTAAGGCTGGACACACTGTTTTCGGATGGTGCGGACAGCCTTTCTTTTTTGTAACTATTCAGGAAAGTCTCGAAGAGACGATTTTGCGAATGAGGCTCTGAATAGTTACTAATGTTGGAAGGAGACCATTATGATAAATCCCGGAATGATGATGAAACTGATGAATGCCAAGAACACTTTCGAGAGCAATCATCCCAAATTCGCAGCCTTCGTAAGCAGATTTTTTATGGGCGGAGCGATCACGGAAGGAACCATTATTGAGATCACGATCACGAGACCCGGTGAGGAACCCGTATCCACGAACCTGAAAGTACAGAAGTCCGACCTGGATCTGGTAGAGGAGCTTAAGAATCTGAGATGAAGATAATATTTTTTGATATTGACGGAACTCTGATCTGCGGCGGAAGCAGCCTTATGTCAGAGAGCACGAAAGAGGCGATCCGCATCGCCAGAGCCAACGGGCATATCTGTATGATCAATACCGGCCGTACCAAGCGACTGGTGGGTGAGGAGATCACCGGACAGGTGGAATTCGACGGCCTGTTATTGGGTTGCGGAACCGAGATCGAATACCGTGGTGAGCGCCTGATGCACAAGACCTTCACCCTGGAGGAATCCCAGGCGATCCTGGATGCCATGAAGAAATATCATGTGGATGCGATCCTGGAGGGATGCAGAGAGGATTATGCACCCCGGGGAGAGGAAGTGTTCACGCAGGCTTTCCGCGACATGGCAGAGGAGATTGCGGAGAGAAAATACGACCGCTATGCCAATGCCCTGGGGAATTTTGACAAGCTGTATGCCTTTGCCGAGACCCCGCAGGGAATGGACGGTATGAGACGGGAACTGTCGGAAGTCCTTGATTTTATTGACAGAGAGCATGGGTATCACGAACTGGTGCCGAAGGGATATTCCAAGGCAACGGCGATCCGCTACATTACGGACTATCTGAAGATCCCGATGGAAGATACCGTAGCTATCGGTGACAGCAATAATGACCTGCCGATGCTACAGTATGCCCACACCAGCATTGCCATGGGCAATTCCAGCGAAGAAGTGCTGGCAACAGCGGATCATATCACTACAGATGTGGACAAAGACGGCATCTGGAACGCTTTGAAGTGGTTAGGTGTCTTAGATAAGTAAAACGATTAAGAATCTGACAACTTGTCTTAAAATGTGTAAAATATACAAAAAACAGTAGCAAAACTTATAGATTATGACGATTTGCATAAAACCTATTTACAAAATGCCTACCCGGTGCTATGATAAGTTCATCAAGAGGTAAAACGATTAACTTGCAGAAAAGAAAATACAGCAGTATAACAGCCAAATGGCTGTTTCTTTTCTCACAAAAGATTAAACGATTAACCTCTTGGAACGAACAAGGATAGGAGAAAGGTATGGGACATCACAGGAAGCAGCTGGAATACGGAAATATCAGGATCACAGACAAGCTGTTCGGTGAATACGTGCAAAAGGTCAGTGAGAAGATCATCCCACATCAGTGGAAGATCTTGAACGATCAGCTGGAGGATTCCGAACCTACCTACTGTATTCAGAATTTCCGCGTGGCGGCAGGAGAGCTGCCGGGAGAGAGAAAGGGGGTAGTTTTCCAGGACACGGATCTGTACAAGTGGCTGGAATCCGTAGCATTCTGTATTGCCGGGGGGCAGGGCAGAGAATACGAAGCACTGGCAGATGAAGTGATCGAACTGGTAGGAAGGGCACAGGAGCCGGACGGATACCTGAACACCTACTACACAGTCAATGAGCCGAAGAAGAAATGGTCGAATCTGGTGGAAGGCCATGAACTTTATACGGCGGGGCACATGATAGAGGCAGCGGTTGCTTACTATCAGGCTACCGGGAAGACGAAGATCCTGGACATCGCCCGCAGGAATGCAGATCTGATCTGCAAGGTATTCGGCACCGGCAAAGGACAGAAGAGAGGTTACCCCGGACATCAGGAAATCGAACTTGCACTGGTAAAGCTCTACCGGGTGACCGGAGAGAGAAGATACCTGGACACCGCATCGTATTTCCTTCATGAGAGAGGGAAGAAGCCGAGCTATTTCGAACAGGAGATGGAAGGCAGGGGCGGCTGGGAATTTTTCCCGGAATTCAAGAATTACGATCTGGAATATTCACAATCACATATAGAACCGGTAAAGCAGAAGACAGCGGAAGGGCATGCGGTAAGAGCTATGTATATGTGTTCCGCCATGGCAGATCTGGCTGTGGAATGTGAGGATGCCGAGATGCTGGAAGCCTGCAGGAGGCTGTGGGACAGCACGGTGAATCACAGAATGTATCTGACCGGTGGTATCGGATCCAGTGGTTTTCGGGAGAGGTTTACCACGGATTACGATCTGCCGAATACCACGAACTATTCGGAGACCTGCGCATCCATCGGACTGATGATGTTCGGACAGAGAATGAGCGCAGCCACCGGAGAGGCGGGCTACTACGATACCGTGGAACTGGCGCTGTACAATACGGTGCTGGCAGGTATCAACAGAGCGGGAGACAGATACTTTTATGTGAATCCCCTGGAGGTCGTGCCGGAGTTCTGTACGGAACACACTTACATGGATCATGTGAAGGCTGTCAGACAGAAATGGTTCTCCGTGGCCTGCTGTCCGCCGAATGTGGCAAGGACGCTGGCTTCGCTGGGACAATACATATACGCACAGGAAGAAAATGCGGTATGTATCCACCAGTTCATTTCCTCGACAGCGAAAGCAGTTCTGGAAAACGGAACCGTGGAGATCAACATGGAATCCACACTGCTGCAGGACGGTAAGGTGAAGATCCGGACGAAACAGGACAGCGAAGTGACACTTAAGATCCGCCGCCCCGGATACGCAGGAAAACAGGAGATCACAGTGGATGGCCGGACAGAAAATGCGGTTTTGGAAAAAGGATATCTGCTGATAAATACTCCGGCGGGAGAGCATGAGATCTGTATTGATTTCGGAGTTCGGCCCAGATGGATCGCCGCCAACGACGAGGTGAGAGCGGATGCCGGAAGGTGCGCACTGATGAACGGCCCCGTGGTCTATTGTCTGGAAGAGACCGACAACGGAAAATATCTGGCAGACCTGTATGTGGAAGAGAACACAGAGGTCGAGAAAGGGAAACCGCAGGAGGATCTTCCGGGAGAGGTACCGACCTTGCAATATGAGGCCACTAAGATCCATAACCGGTCCACCGAGCAGGGAGCCCTGTACGGAGCATTGAAACTGGAAAAAGAACGGACGCATCTTACAGCAGTTCCCTATGGACTCTGGTGCAACCGCACACCGGGCGAGATGCTGGTGTGGGTCAAGGTAAAAGTGTAGAACAGGGAATGTGTAAGCGTTTACAATCTGGTGTTTACAACGACAACCTATTGTCGTTATAATAAAGAAAGGTAAAGGAGAGAAAGGTATGAAAAACAAGAAAATCGTAAGTACAGTTCTTGCAACCGCAATGGCTACAGCAATGGTACTTACAGGGTGTGGCAGCAACAACGAGGCACCGGCAGCATCAACAGATGCAGGAAGTCAGCCGGCACAGACACAGACGAGCGCAGACAGCGGCAGCGGTGAGAGAGTACATATCACCTACGCACAGTGGGGTAACGAGACTGAGACTGCAGCGACCCAGAAGGTAGCTGACAAGTTCAACAGTGAGCAGGATCGTATCGAGGTAGAAGTAGTTAAGATCGATCACGATACTTATGTGACCAAACTGAATGCCATGGCAACCGCAGGAGAACTTCCCGATACCGGTATCATGAGTGAGGCCGGCGTACTGAAGTTCGCAGAGAACGGCCTGTTGGCTGACATCAGCTCCATGTACGGCGAGGGCGATGCAAAGCCTCTGGATGCACTGACCTTCAAATATCAGGGAACTCCCGTTGCTTATTCCGCAGCAAACGAAATTCTGAACCTGTGGTACAACATCGACCTGTTAAACGAAGTATGTGAGAAGCAGAACCTGGATGTCAAGGAGATGACTCCTCCCGCAAATGCAGCAGATGCCTGGGATTGGGATACTTTCGTAGAGACCGCTCAGAAGCTGACCATTGATATCAACGGCAAGAACGCTCTGGACCCCGACTTCGATCCCAACAATATCGATATTTACGGATGTACCATCAACACCCTGCCCTGGCAGCTGGAAGTATGGGCATTGTCCAACGGTGGCGGTTATTACAGCAAGGACGGTTCCGAGTGCACCATCGATGATCCCGCAACCGTAGATGCATTACAGAAGATCGCAGATCTGTCCGAAGTATATCACTGTGCACCTCCCGTAACCAGCGCAGCCAACGCTCTGGAGTCCTCTCTGGGAAGCAAGAAGGTCGTTATGGCAACCGATGGTGCATGGAATGTCGGCACCTTCCTTGGGCCGAGCGCTGATTTCGAATATGGTGTTGGTGTTCTTCCTTACATGAAGGAAAAGGTTACCATCTGTACCGGTGGTCCTAACGTAGTATTTGCTACCACCAAGCATCCCGAGGAAGCAATGGAGTGGTTAAAGTGGTACTATCAGGAAGAGAATTCCTGGTCTCTGATCGAAGCAGGTACCTGGATGCCTATTCTGGATTCCTGGTATACCGATGCTGAAAAGACCGACAAGTGGATCAACAACCCCAACTATCCCGACAAGGATATGTACAAGAGCGCAGTTGTTGACTACGCAAAGGACAACATGGTATCCACATCCTGGTACTATGTAAACGGCACCGATGAATTCAACTCTACTCTGGATACTGTATTCTCCAATGTATGGGCAGGACAGCAGACCATGCAGGAAGCAATCGACGAGAATCTGGAAGAGTTACAGGGCATCTTCGAGGCTAACAACCAGTAAGATTATTTACCGGTAAAGATGTATTGGGACAACATAACAGGTGGCTTACAGCGATGTGGCCACCTGTTGTTATCAGAAGATTTGGAATTATTCACGAAAATAAGTTACTCTTTGCAAAAATGTGTGAAGAAATGAGGGTTACAATGAAAAAAGGGAAACAGAAAAATAACGCTACAACAAGAGCAGGAAGAAAGGAAGAACTGACCGCATATCTCTGTCTGAT
>JBNMJR010000150.1:0-6808 GCA_050873925.1 Acetatifactor sp. | reverse complement strand
TCGCAGCCCCTTGGGATAATGGTTCTTCATGATGCCTCCGGCCAGTTTTCCCCAGCCCAGGCTGATGCCGTCCACGCAGATCAGATACCAGCCCTTCTCACCTTCCGCGGAAAAAGTCTGTCCCTTCAGATAAGCAGCCGCTTCCTCCACGGAAAGATTCCATACATACTTCACATCCTCCGGGCATAATGCCAGTGCCAGCGCATGGGCCGGTTCGAAACGGTTCTTTTTCAGGGTTCCCAGATGTAGTCCCGGCCGCAGTACTTTCAGTCCCTTCACTCCGGGCATTCTCTCCGGCATACGGTACAGATTATCGCCGAACGCCAGAAACCCTTCTCCCGCCGTACACAGTCCCGATTCCGCAATCAGCTTCTCTGAAAAAGTTTCTTTCGCAAAAGTAAAATATTCCGCCCAGTCCTTCGCAAGGTTCTTCGCGGGGATTCCTTTTTCCAGTCCGGTGGCACACACCGGCTGATAACCCTCCGGAAGTTCTCCCTTCTTTTGCAATACCGCGGCGTAATGGCCTTCTCCCTTCAGCTTATGGGGCCACAGGCGCAAAGTCCCTTCAATTCCCGGCGCCGGGTTCTCCACGCAACCCGGAATGCCGTCACAGCCCTCCGGAATTCCCAATGCTCTTTTATCTATGGGAACGATCTCGAATTCCTCATGCCTTGCAAGGAACCGGCTGATGCTGCCTTCATTTTCCGCAGGGGCAAAAGTACAGGTAGAATACACCAGTCTGCCGCCGGGCACCAGCATCCGCGCGGCACATTCCAGAATCCCGTCCTGCCTGTCCGCACACAGCTGTACATTCTCCGGGCTCCACTCTTCACAGGCTACCTCGTTTTTCCGGAACATTCCCTCTCCGGAACAGGGAGCATCCACGAGAATCCGGTCAAAATATTCTTCGAAGACATCTGCCAGATGCTCCGGTGTCTCATTCAACACGCAGGCGTTACGGATTCCCATGCGCTCCACGTTCTCCGACAGGATCTTCGCTCTGGCGGGATGGATCTCGTTGGTCACGAGCAATCCTTCTCCCATCATAGCCGATGCGATCTGGGTACTTTTTCCTCCAGGAGCCGCACAGAGGTCCAGGATCCGCTCTCCGGGTTGTGGTGACAATAGTGTCACCGGTGCCATGGCACTGGGTTCCTGAATATAATAAAGCCCCCCTTCGTGCCAGGGATGTTTCCCGGGCTGATCCTCTTTTGTATAGTAATAGCCGTTCTTCGCCCAGGAAACCGGCTGTAAATGAAAGGTCTGCTGTATTTTTTCTTCTATGACAGCACTGTCATCTGTCTTCCCGGACTCCGTCCGCAGTTTCAGTGGATTCAGACGCAGTGCCTGATATTTTTCATGGTCAAAACTTGCCAGGAACTCCTCATATTCCGATCCCAAAAGTCCCTGCATTCTCTCTAAAAACGCCTGTGGAAGCATGGATTTCCTCCATTTCTGTAATCTGTTCCCATTAACTGTATCACAGGTCCTATTCCGGGGCAATCATTTCTTGCCAACCGCTACTTACGCAACTATAATATTTTTGTAAGTGTTTGTATGTAACATATAACGGTTCCTTCAACAAAGAAAAGAGGTTATTATGTCTATTTTCAGAAAAACACTGGGCTGTGCCGTTCTGGCGGCTCTGAGCACCTGTGCACTGGCCGGATGTGGCAGACAGGATGCTGCAAACGAAGCTACTGCCGCGTCCTCCGAAGCACCTTCCGCATCCATTACGGAAACTATTTCCGAAAGTACTGCTGCCTCCGAACAGGCATCTGTCCCCGAAACATCCGAGACGCCGTCTGCCGAGGCAGAAATCACATCTCCCGAAGCGCTCTCCGCGGATGCCTCCACACCCTACGGACAGCATGGAGCTCTCCATGTAGAAAACGGAAAACTTACAGACGAAAGTGGCAACACCGTTCAGCTTTACGGCATGTCCACCCACGGAATTGCCTGGTTCCCCCAGTATATCAATTATGATTCCTTCCGCACCTTGCGGGACGACTGGAACACCAACTGTATCCGTCTCGCCATGTATACGGCGGAATACGGCGGCTATTGTGCCGGTGGAGACAAAGAGCAGCTGAAACAGCTGGTAAAGGACGGTGTCTCCTACGCTACAGAGCTGGGAATGTATGTGATCGTGGACTGGCATATTTTAAGTGACTGTGATCCGAACCAGAACAAAGATGAGGCGATCGCCTTTTTCCGGGAAATGACAGAGGCTTTTGCCGACAACGACAATGTGCTCTATGAGATCTGTAATGAGCCCAACGGCGGAACTTCCTGGGACAGCATCAAGTCCTATGCAGAAGAGGTCATCCCGGTGATCCGGGCGCAGAAGCCGGATGCTGTGATCCTCGTGGGCACTCCCACCTGGAGTCAGGAGATCGACAAAGCTGCCGCTTCTCCGCTGGATGACAGCAATGTAATGTATACGCTGCATTTCTACGCAGGCACTCACAAGGATGACCTGCGGAACCGCTTAGAGACCTGTGTTCAGAACGGACTTCCGGTCTTCGTCAGCGAATTCGGCATGTGTGATGCCTCCGGCAATGGTGCCAATGATTTTGATTCCACCACCAAATGGCTGGATCTGCTGAACAAGTATCAGATCAGCTTCTGTTGCTGGAATCTCGCCAACAAAGACGAGAGCAGCAGTGTCTTCAAGGCTTCCAGCACAACGCTGTCCGACTGGACCGATGATGATTTCAATGAATCCGGACGCTGGATCCGTGACTATTTCCGCGGAATGCCGCAGAAATAGCCACTTAGCATATCCTTACAATAATTCTTCGTCGTAAACAGCTCTGCCGCCACCGATGAATTTCGGTCTGGTGCGGGCACATACCACATGGGCGTCTCCGATCTGTCCGGACCGGAGACGCACGGGTACTGCCACATCTCTCAGATGCATTCCGATCAGAGTATCCCCGATATCCATTCCTGCCGCAGCCTGAATATGCTCCACAGCTACCGGATGTTCAAACGCTTTATATGCCGCCGTTGCAAAAGATCCGCCGGCCTTGGGCTGAGGTACCACATTTACCATGGGATAACCGTATTTTACCGCAGCCTCTTTTTCCAGGATCAGCGCACGGTTCAGGTGTTCACAGCACTGTGCGGCCAGATACACGCCGGCTTCCTGCGTGGCCTGATAGATGCCGCCGAAGACCATTTCCGCCAGCTCCGGACTGGAATAAGTACCGATCGTGGCTCCTCCCACCTCGCTGGTGGAGCAGCCTACTACGAACAACTCTCCCGGCTCCAGCTTTGCCTTTTCCAGAATCTCCTTGGCTGCCAGATAAGCCTCTTCTGCAATGATTGTCATATCTTCTGTCATGACGAATACCTCCCAGATTTTTTATAGTTATTGTCATCCTTTCTGCCTTTTCCGGCAGACAGTCTGTTTTCCATAGTTACAGCAGACAGTTTTCCAATACCAATATCACCAGGAAAACAATATTTGCTATGGTAAACCATCCAAAATACTTCTTTTTCTCTTCCGGAATCTGTCTGACCACCTGTTTGTAGGAGATCAGACTGGCCATGGATGCGATCAACGTTCCCAGCCCTCCCAGATTCGTACCAATGATCAATGCTGTGATATTTTCCGTAAAACCGGATAACAGCAGGGCCGCCGGAACATTACTGATCACCTGACTGGCAATCACCGCCGTCATCACTTCTCTGCCTCCGATGATTTTCTGCAGGAAATTACAGAAAACCGGCATCCTTCCCATATTTCCGATAAAAATGAAGAACCCCACAAATGTCAGTAAGAGGGAATAATCCACTTTTCCCAGAGTTCCGCGGTCCAGAATAAGGACCATCAATATTACAATTCCAAACGTCAGCGGATAAGGGACGATATGAGCCACTGTCAGCAGACATAACACAAACAACAATAAATATGCCGGAAGTAAATATTTCTTTTGTTCTGCTTTTTCATTCTCCGGCAGGGAAACATCCGTTCCACGGACTTCAATTCCGCTTCGTTTTGCCACAATTGCTCCACAGATTGCAAGTAAAAGCAACGACAACAGCGAATAAGGCAGCATCAGAAGCATAAATGCTCCCGCGGACATCTGTGCTTTCCCATATAAATACAGGTTCTGTGGATTTCCGATCGGTGTCAGCATGCTTCCCAGATTGGCTGCGATGGTCTGCAGGTTGATCACAGGTACCGCCAGTTTTTTCACAGTGTCCTTTCCTGACAATTGAAGTGCAATAAAGGTAAATGGTACAAACGTGATCAATGACACATCATTGGTAATGATCATACTGAAAAAGAAGCACAAAAGCACCAGCACCTCCACCAGCTGCATGGTATTCTGTGTATGCCGCAACAGCATTTTCGCAATGTTACGAAAAACACCCAGTTTCTGCAATCCTGCCATTACCGTCATTAAACAAAACAAAATGGAAAGTGTGCGAAAATCAATATATCCCACATACCTCCCGTCCGGCGGAACCATCACTGCAGACACTATTGCCAACAGGATCGCCACGGTCAGAATCGTCTCCTTTTTTATGAATTCACTCAGTTTTCTCTTTACTTCCATACTCTTTTGTTCCTTTGCCCCGCACCTCACAAAATATTTTCAGGGGAATATAGTAAAATTAAGAATATTTTCTACGGAGCATACTATGTCTGTTCTGTCCTCTCTGCTCTTCGGCATCTCGGCCAGCCTGGATGCCCTTCTGGTAGGTATGGCTCTGGGTCTCCAGAAAGTTCCTCTGCCTGCCAGACACAATCTGCTGATCAGCACAGTCACCCTGATCGGTACTGTGATCTCTATAGGTCTCGGCAACCTGTTGTTACCGCTGTTTCCCTCCGGAATCGGAACCCGGATCGGAAGCAGTGTCCTGATTCTTTTCGGTCTTTACTATGTGGGAAAATGGCTGCTTTCCAAATGGCGCTGCAATTTTTCCCCGGATAACAACCTCTGTCAGGAAAAGAAAAAATTTGCCGAGCATCGGGAATTATCTCTGCCCCGGATGCTTGCTCTGGGCTGTGCCCTTTCCATGAACAATATCGGTATCGGTTTCTCCGCCAGTATTACGGGACTTCCCTTTCTTCCGGCATCTGTGTCCACCTTTTTCTGTTCCTTTGGATTCCTGGCTCTCGGAAGCCGGCTGGGCCGGTCTGCTTTCCTACAGCAGATCGGGGAATATACGGATCCTGCCTCCGGATTACTATTGATCCTGTTAGGTCTGTGTCAATTATATCACTGATCTGCATAGTTCCGAAAAACCTGGGGAATCTATCTGAATAATACCATATACCTGTTTGGCAGTCTATGCAAGTGATCAGAAAGGATTCCCCGCTATGGTACAACGCTCCTTATCCACAAATTTATCCAAAAATGTAGCACTTTTCCACGCTTTGCTGCCGTTGGATGACAGTTTTGACCTGATCACACGGGATCTAAAGCTGGGAAATACATCTGCTTTCTGGATTGGCGTCAACGGTTTCTGTAAGACAGAGATCCTTCAGCAGATATTTTCCGACTTACAGGATCCCCTCTATACACTGGATTCCGAGATCCGGGACCTTCCCCGCTATGTGCAGAGTAAGCTCGGTTATGCCCAGGTGTCACTGACTTCCTCTATCGATGCGATCCTGCAAAATATCCTCAGCGGCCCCTCTGTCCTTCTGGTGGAGGGGTTTGCACAGGCTGTGATCATAGATGTCCGTACTTATCCTGTCCGCAGCATCTCCGAACCGGACACTGAGCGGATCACCAGAGGTGCCCGGGACGGTTTCGTGGAGACGTTGTTGTTCAATACCAATCTGATCCGCCGCAGAGTGCGTTCTCCGAAGCTTACCTTCTCCATCTGCTCTCTGGGTACGGAAAGCCGCACGGACGTGGCTATCGCCTATCTGGCGGATCAGGTCAATGCGGAATTATTAGAGACCTTAAAGAAAAAACTTTCCCAATTACAGATCACTTCCCTGACCATGGGAAGTAAAAGTCTGGAAGAGCTCCTGATCAAAAAGCGCTGGTGGAATCCTTTGCCCAGCATCCAGCTGACGGAACGGCCGGATGTGGCCTGTAGCTATCTGTGTGAAGGGCATATTCTGCTCATCGTGGACAACTCTCCTGCCGTTCTGCTGCTCCCCGGCACTATCTTTCAGTTTACCCAGAGCCCGGAGGACTATTACAACAATCCTCTGACCGGCACCTACTTCCGCATGATCCGTTTCCTGTGCATCCCGGTCAGTCTTTTGCTCCTTCCGGTGTTTTTGCTTCTCGCTGCTTATTATCCGGAACTTACCGCACAATTACAGCTGACTCCTGTCAGCAATCTGTCGCCCTTGCGCCTCTTTTTCTATGTGCTGGCGGTGGAATTCCTGCTGGATCTCTTCAAATATTCAGCGGCACTCAGCTCCAGCCGCGTCTCCGGCGCTCTGTCCATTGTAGGCGGGCTGTTGATTGGTGACATTGCTGTCAGTCTTAACTGGGCTTCCACGGAAGTCCTCTTCTATGCCGCCGTCACCATGCTGGCAAACCTGTCCCTCTCCAGTATTGAATTTGCAGATGCCCTGCGGATCTATCGCATTCTTCTGGTGGTCACGACAGGATTCTGGGGACTGCCGGGATTCCTTATAGGTCTGATACTTGTGTCATTTTCTATTTTCACTACCCCGACCTTCGCAGGCTTCAGCTATTTCTGGCCCCTCTTCCCCTTTAACGGCCCGGCACTCCGAAGCCTCCTCTTCCGCCGCCCCACCTACAAGGCCCAGCCCAGTAAGGTCTGGTCCCGTGGGCATGTGCATAAAAAATAGCCACTATAG
>JBNMJR010000149.1:0-6823 GCA_050873925.1 Acetatifactor sp. | reverse complement strand
CGGTATGCTGACTTATAAAATAAATTGCAGACAACAGGATCAAAATACCGGAAAAGATCAAAAAGGTAATGGACGTTCCCACCGCCGGAATCGTCACAAAAGTCGGTACAAACGTGCCGATGATGCTTCCCACGGTATTGAAAGCTCCCAAGGTTCCCACAGTCCGTCCGCTGTCATCCAGACTGTCCACGGAATATTTTACCAGTGACGGTGTCACGGTTCCCAGTAAAAACAGGGGAAACACGAAGATCACCATGCAGGCTGCAAAGGCCGCAATGATGAGGAAATTGTTGCTGACCGTAAAAATCAGCAGTGCGGAGATCCCGAGGATAATGTATTTGCCCACCACGGGGATCAGGGCGATCCAGATTGCCGCGATCAGGATCCTGCCGTAGAGCTTGTCCGGGTTTGGGGACTTATCCGCGCTCTTACCGCCGTAGATATTGCCCAGTGCCATGGCAATCATGATGGTGCCGATGACAATGGTCCATACGATCTGGGAAGAACTGAAATACGGAGCCAACAGTCTGCTGGCTCCCAGCTCCACCGCCATGACGGACATCCCGGCGAAGAACTCCGTGAGATACAAGAACAGCTTATTCTTTAAAATTCCTGAATGATTCATAGGTGTTGTAATCCTTTCCGCATTGACAGCACATCTATGCTACGCTATGATTTTATCATACGGTAGTAACTACCGGTCAATACTTTTTGTAACTATTCAGAGCCATGCAAAACTGCGTTCTGCGAATGGGGTTCTGAATAGTTACTTATTTTTCAAAAAAGGAGACATTTTATGTATTCCATGAAAGAAGCCTGTGCCCTGACCGGCATGGCATACGAAAATTTAAAATTTTACTGCAAGGAAGGGCTGGTTCCCAATGTGAAGCGGGACAGCCGCAATTACCGCGTCTTCGATGACCACGATATTAAATGGATCCAGAGTCTCGGATGCCTCCGAAACTGTGGGCTCTCCATCGCTGAGATGAAAGAATATCTGAATTTATGTCTGGAGGGCGAATCCTCCATTCCCGCCAGAAAAGAGATTCTCTCCCGGAAAAAGGAAGCTCTGCTGGTCTCCATGCAGCAGTTACAGGAGGCCGTGGACTACATTGACTGGAAGCAGGGCTTCTATGATGACGTGCTGTCCGGAAAGACCGCTTATTACAGCAATCTTATTCCTGAGACGACACCTTCTTCCGAAAATACAGCTTCTTAACCCTGCTCCGGTAATCTGTCCTTCACAAATTCCAAAAATTTTTCTGCCACCGGCGACAGTTCTTTTCCATAGGCCCAGCCGATGGTAATGTTTTCTGTGGGGGTGATCTCCCGGTGACAGATCCCGGGGAGGCCTGTCAGGCTGTTAATTTGATTTGTAATGCTGATGCCCATTCCGGCGTCCACCATGGCGTAGGTGGCCTGAATATCCATGGCGGAGAACTGTTCGTTCGGAACGATCCCGTGCTTTTGGAAAAACCGGCCGCTGTCGATATCCATTCCCGGACAAGTGGCAATATACGGCTCCTGCGTAAATTTCTCCAAGGGAATTGTATTAAGCTGTGCCAGCGGATGGTTCACCGGCAGCAACGCTATCAGTTTGTCCTCACAAATAGGAATCCATGCATGCTCTCCTTCTCTCTCGCTGATGAGGCAAAAGTCCAACTGATGTTTCTCCAGCTGCTGGGCAAAATCCGTGCTGGTTCCGTTGTAAATGCGAAAATGTACCTCTGGATATCTGGTATGGTACTCCCCTGTCACTTCCGTCAGCCACCGGTAATAATGGCGGTAGGCCGTACCGATGGCAATTTCTCCCGCTTCCCCGCCGCGAACCGATGCCGCTTTCTGTTTCAGTTTCTGGGATGCAAACAGCAACTCCCTGACATAAGGCAGGATCTGTTCACATTCTTCTGTGGCTGTCACTCCTTTTTTCCCACGATATAGCAGAGAAAATCCCATTTCTTTTTCCAATGCCGCCATGCTCCTGCTGATGCCCGACAGTGTGTAGCCCAGCCGTTCCGCTGATCATCGGCAATATTCTGCAGCAGTTTTACAATACCATCGATGCCTTTGTAGTCGGGCGCTATGCCGGTACGGAAGAATTTGCCGCCATCGGGGTCGCCGGTACGGTCAAGAATCTGTTCTTATTTTTAATTGTCAGCATCCGCGTTCTGCTCTCCTGGCTGCTCTTTGGGTCTATGGGACTGTCCGCTGTAGCAGTGGCTACCGATATCGGCTGGATCTGCACCAATGCGTTCTGGGGAATCTGCTATCGATTTACCAGATTTTCATCGCATGCTGCATAATAAGACTTACAATGGTAATTCCACACCAACAGGAGGCCCCGACAATAATAGGTTTCCCGCCTGTCTTAATAAGTTGTATCACATTGCTGTTCAATCCGATTGCTGCCATAGCCATAATGATCATAAACTTGGACAACTCTTTGAGGGGATGAAATACCGCAGCGTCTACTCCCATATGTACACAGACCGTTGTGATGATTGCTGCTATTACAAAATAAAGGATGAACATGGGAAATGCTCTCTTCAGACTGAACTTCGTTGTCTGCTTTCCTTCTTTTGCATTCTGTCTGGCCCGGATCAGAGATAATCCCAGAGTGATCGGTATGATGGCCAGTGTTCTTGTCAGTTTTACCGTCACCGCTTTGTTCAGTGTCTCGCTTCCGAGATTCCACATACTGTCCCATGTAGACGCGGCAGCCGTTACCGATGAGGTATCGTTAATTGCCGTTCCCGCAAAAATACCAAAGGCATCTCCATGCATCGTGTCAAATCCAATGGCTTTCCCGAGGATTGGGAAAAAAATAGCTGCCAGCACATTGAAAAAGAAAATGACCGCTATCGACTGCGCCACTTCATTGTCATCCGCATCAATCACCGGTGCGGTTGCCGCTATGGCAGAGCCTCCGCAGATAGATGATCCGACACCTACCAGAGTTGCTGTATTTGCCGGTACCTTGAGGACTTTCTGCAAGATCCACGCAATGACCAGTGAGGTCGTGATCGTACAGAGAATGATCGGAAGTGACTGCTTTCCCGTCTGGAAAATTACTCCCAGGTTCATTCCAAATCCCAGCAACACAACCGCCGTCTGAAGAATGATCTTTGACGTCCATTTAATTCCGGCTTCTGCCCTTCCTTTATTGTTCCAGAACATGGTCACGATCATTCCCGCAATAATTGCTATCACAGCACCACCGATCACAGGAAACATTTTTCCAAGAAGCCATGACGGAATCGCTATTGCAAGGCATACCAGAATACCGCTTCCATTCCTTTTTACAAAATTCATTTTCTAAAACCTCTCTTTCTTTTGATACAGGAATTGTATCACTGGACAGCAATAACGTAAAATTATATAATAATATAGAACAATAATTTTTTGTTATTGATAAAGGAGATTCCATGCTAGATTTCAGAACCGAGACTTTTCTTACCGTATGTCAGACCATGAATTTTACTACTGCCGCAAGGCAATTAAATATTACCCAGCCCGCCGTGTCACAGCATATTCATTTTCTGGAAGAGCAATACCATACTTCCCTGTTCCTTTACCGGAATAAACAGCTGTTTCTCACCGATTCCGGAGAAATACTGCGCAAACATCTGCTGACAATGAAAAATGACGAAAAAACCGTAATGGAAGAACTAAACAATCATTCCCTGGGAATAGAATCTTTTTCTATCGGCGTTACCATGACAATCGGCGAATATGCGATAGTCGATAAGCTCGCCGACTTTCTGATCCGGCACCCGGAAACCAATATTCACCTTCATTATGGCAATACTTCCCAACTGCTGAACCTGCTTGATAACGGGCAGATCCGCATGGCTATCGTAGAAGGAAATTATCCGAAAGAAAATTATTCCCATAAAAAATACAGCACAGAAGACTATATTGCCGTCTGTGCTGCATCGCATCATTTTGTGAAAAATCATCCGAATACCATAAATGATCTGTTGTCCGAGCGTCTTCTCGTACGCGAAAAAGGTTCCGGTACGCGAAACATTCTGGAACAAAGTCTGATTGCCCGTGGTCTGCACATTACAGATTTTCCTCATTATACAGAAGTGGAAAACATGCACACCATCATTGGTCTGTTAAAAAAGGACTGCGGAATATCTTTTCTGTACAAAATCGCCGTTGAAAACGAATTACAGTCCGGAATATTAAAAGAAATTCCTCTGAACGATTTCAAAATGCAACATGATTTTGATATTATCTGGGAAAAGCATAGTATCTATACAGAAAAATATCTGTCGATCTGTGAAGAGTTTATTTAACTCTTCTACCGGATCAACAGAAGCCACGCCAGACCATAATAGGTCACCACAGCCACCAGATCATTTACCGTGGTGATCAGAGGGCCAGAGGCTACCGCCGGATCCACCTTGATCTTATGGAAAAACATGGGGATCACCGTACCCACGGCGCTGGAAATCGCCATGGCTACCAGAAGGGAAACTCCCACACAGCCGGAGATTCCGAAGGCTCCCATCCAGGTATATCCTTTGAACAGATGGACATAAACACCAAGGCAGATCAGTGCCATTACGCCCAACAGCATACCGTTTAAGGAACCGGTCTTCACTTCCTTAACTACTAACTGAAACTTCTGTTTTCCCGTCAGATTTTCATCCATCAATACGCGAATCGTCACTGCCAGGGACTGGGTTCCCACATTTCCCGCCATATCTAACACCAACGACTGGAAACAGATCACGATGGGAAGCACCGCCACCACGTTTTCGAAAAGTCCCACCACGGAAGACACTGCCATGCCCAAAAATAATAAAATAATCAGCCAGGGAAGACGCTTTTTCATACTCTGGATCGTGGGCTCTTTCAGATCCTCTTCTGCGGTCAGACCTGCCAGCTTTGCGTAGTCCTCGCCCATCTCGTTGTCCACCATTTCGATCAGATCTTCGGAGGTGATGACACCGAGAATTTTCTTGTCCGCAGACGATACGGGAATGGAGTCCTCCGCATAATCCAGGATCCGGTCCATACAATCGTCGATTTTCTCATGATCGGTCACATAAGGATAAGATTTTAACACCAGATCTTCCAGATGTGCATTTTCTCTGGCCCGGATCAGATCTTTGAGATCGATAGCTCCGGCGAAAACACCTTTTTCATCCACCACGTAGATGGTCATGATATTGTCGTTTTCTCCGGCCTGCTTTACCAGCTCGCTCATGGCCTGCTTGATGGACAGGTTCTCCGGGATGCAGATGTAGTTCGTCGTCATGCAGCTACCGATTTCTTCCTCATCATAGGATAGCAGCATCTTTACATCTTTTTTCGCATCCTCGTCCAGCATCCGGACGATCTGTTCCTTCTCTGCCGGATCCAGGTCTTCCAGCAGATCCACCGCATCATCGGAATCCATCTCGGAAATCACTCTCGCGGCGCTCTCTACGGACAGTTCCCGGATATATTTGCGGGGTTCCTCAATATATTTGAAGATCTCTGCGACCTTTTGCGCTCCCAGCAGGTGATACAAGCGTTTCCGCTCTTCCTCGGTCATTCCCGCCATCATATCGGCAATATCGTTCTTATGGAAATTCAACAGGAAATCCAGAATCTCCTCATCCGTTTTCTCGCTGCGGAATAATTCTGCCAGTTCGGAATTTTTATTTGTCATATGGTCGTACCTCCCTGTCTTTTTACGGGTTTTCCCGACCAAACAGTAACACCTCATTTTCCATTTTGCAAGCTATTTTTCTTATTTTTCCAATTCCTGATACCTTTTTGACGGCCGATAGATCATCAGGGCAATGAAGATCAATACCAGTCTGGTGTAACCCAGTTCAATGACCTGCGGATCACTGTTAAACAGGGACAGCCGGATCCACTTGTCCGTGCGAAGCAGACGGTAAAACAGGATCAGCGAGCTCACTGCATTGGAGATCACCGTGGCAATGGCTACACCGTCCACAGATCGTCCAAGCAAAACCACAAAAAACAGATTCAGTATCATGCCGATGATGGGGCTGTTGGCTCCCACAGCAGCGACAGCCACCGTCCGGTCGGTGTTTACGAAATTACCTACAATCGCCAGATCCGAAGCATTGAATAACTGTTCCAGAATTCCCGTTGCCGCCACCGGCAGGGCAAACTGCGGGATCTTGTTCCAGATCGGGCCGTTTAACAGATCCAGTTTTTTGGCTTTTATGCGCTCTCCCATTTTTGTTTCTCTCCTATACCTTCTTACATTTCAACCTGTTTTACTTTTCTTTATTTCCGCCCTGTAGTATACCGTTGTGTTTTTACAATAGCAAAAAGCATCTCCTGCCGTAAAATTTCACTTTTACAGTGGAGATGCCGTAGATGTCTCGGAGAAACTGGATCGCGGTGCCCTGGATTTTGCCGTAATGTTGGCTCCGGTAGACAAGATCAAATATGATGTTCTGGAACTGCCGTTCCACTCCCAATGGGGCGTTCTCATGAATGCCACAGACCCTTACGCCGCACAAGGTATTGTGACCAGGGAAATGCTGCGCAGTCTCCCTCTGATTCTGCACCAACGGGCCGGTCTGCAGGCGGATATTGCCTATTGGGCCGGAACCGATCCGGAGAAACTGAACATCGTCGCCACCTACAACGTCGTCCACAGCAGTCCCGTGGCCTTCGTGCAAAGCGGCCTCGGCTACTACCTCACCACCAGAGACATGCTCAGTGCCGCCGCGCAGGCGTTTATGCAGGTGTTAAAACAGCCGTAGCTGCCCATCGATCCAGGATTCCTGTGCTGCTTCCCGAATCTGGTCCTCGAGGTGGCCGGTGCCGATCAGGAACGGGG
>JBNMJR010000148.1:0-6851 GCA_050873925.1 Acetatifactor sp. | reverse complement strand
CCTTAATCTTATATCCATAGATCCTCTTCAGATCCTTATAACGGATCAGAATATCTCTTACGAAATCATAACGGTCTTCCTCAGCACATTTCTCGATCATCTCGATCAGCAGCCTGCGGCGTACTACATAGATACCGCAGGAAATGGTATTGGTCTTCGCCTGCAAAGGCTTTTCCTCGAACTCCTCGATACGACTTTCCTCATTCATGCGGATGGTACCGAAACGTTCTACGTTTGTACCGGCTTCCATATCACGGCAGACTACAGTGATGTCCGCTTTCTTCTCGATATGGTATTCCAGCACCTTATTATAATCCAGCTTGTATACACAGTCGCCGGAGGCAATCACTACATAAGGCTCATGGCTGTTCTTCAAAAACTGCAGATTCTGATAGATGGCATCTGCGGTTCCTCTGTACCAGTTGCTGTTCTCTGCCGTTACAGCGGGAGTAAATACATATAATCCTCCCTGCTTACGTCCAAAATCCCACCATTTGGAAGAATTCAGATGCTCGTTCAGACTTCTTGCATTGTACTGGGTAAATACTGCCACTTTCTGAATATGAGAGTTGGTCATATTACTCAGTGTAAAGTCAATACTGCGGTAGCTGCCTGCAATCGGCATAGCACATATGGCTCTCTTCTGGGAAAGCTCCCGCATCCTGTGATTGTTACCGCCTGCCAAAATAATTCCAATCGCTCTCACTGCTATTCACCTGCCTTAATTAATGTTTTGCCGCTTGCGAGCTGGGAATCCTCATAATCTGCAGCAGCTGTCACTCCGGAAATTACTGAGTTCTTTCCTACACTGATACCGTCAGGAATCACGCTCTTTTCACCGATGGTTACAAGTCCGTGGTTGTAAATATGAGGTGCCGTATCGTTCTCTGCCTCTTCACCGACGCCTAATTTTACCTGATTACCTACCACAACGTTCTCTGCGATAATTGCCTTGTTGATCTCACATCCCTCACCGATCTGGGTCTGGTTCATGATAATGGAATCCCGGATCACGGTTCCCTTACCGATCGTAACGCCACAGCCAATGACGGAATTGTATACCTCTCCATAGACATCGGAACCTTCACCGATGATGCTGCGCTCTACCACACTGTCGGCAGCAATATAATCAGGGGGCTGGATCTCGCTCTTGGTATAGATCTTCCAGTATTCCTCATACAGATTGAATTCCGGCACGATGTCGATCAGTTCCATGTTGGCTTCCCAATAGGAACTTAAAGTACCTACATCCTTCCAGTAGCCGGTGAATTCATATGCGTATAAAGGAGCACCCTTTTCATGACAATAGGGAATAACGTGCTTACCGAAATCCAATGCCGGCTGATCCGCCATAGCGATCAGGGCTTCCTTCAATGTCTTCCAGTTAAATATGTAAATACCCATACTTGCAAGATTGCTTCTGGGATGTTCGGGCTTCTCTTCAAATTCGGTGATGCGATGGTTCTCATCTGCGATCATGATACCGAAACGGCTGGCCTCCTCCATGGGGACCGGCATTACCGCAATGGTAACTTCCGCATTGTTGGCCTTGTGAAAATCCAGCATCACCTCATAATCCATCTTATAAATATGATCTCCGGAAAGGATCAGCACATACTCTGGATTATAACTTTCCATATACTCCAGGTTCTGGTAGATCGCATTGGCAGTACCGGTATACCATTCACTGTTGGTACTCTTCTCATAAGGAGGCAGCACGGTCACTCCTCCGATATTACGATCCAGATCCCAGGGAATACCGATTCCGATATGGGTATTCAGTCTGAGGGGCTGGTACTGTGTCAGTACGCCTACCGTATCCACTCCCGAATTAATACAATTAGAAAGGGGAAAATCGATAATGCGATACTTGCCTCCAAATGCAACGGCAGGTTTAGCGACCTTGGATGTCAGTACACCCAGACGGCTTCCCTGTCCTCCAGCCAATAGCATGGCTATCATTTCTTTCTTAATCATATCCTCACCTCTATCTAGCCTTCCACCTGTTGTAATAAATAGTCGCTCGCGGCTATTATCCGATGTATCCATCTGTCTCGAAAAAGCGTGCGCTCTTTCCTTCGGATGTGATAAACTGATTATAACACATCGGCAATGGAAAGTGAATATTTATTACTAGGTTTTTTTGTCATTTTACAATTTTTATATTCATTTTTTACATAATTAGCTTGTCTTTCGCAATCTTTTTGTCAATTTATACCAATCCTGTCAGAAATGGTTTTGCAAAAAATTGTAATCTTACACATTTTTTCAAAATCGTGCCTATGGATTGTTTTTTTTCGTTCCTATGTATATAATGTTAATAAGTTCATAATCAGTAATGCAACTACATTATATTAAGGAAGTGTCAATATGTATCAGATAGACTTTAATCACCCCTCGTCCATTTATTTTGTAGGTATCGGCGGTATCAGTATGAGCGGTCTTGCAGAAATCCTGAAAGATGCCGGTTTCCGTGTATCCGGTTCCGACCGTTCCAAAAGCCCCCTTACCGAAACACTGGAAAGAAAGGGGATCAATGTATTTTATGGACAACGTGCCGGGAATATTACCGATGATATCGATTGTGTCGTATTTACCAGTGCGATCCACAAGGACAATCCCGAATATATCGCTACCATGGAAAAAGGGATTCCGCATCTCACCAGAGCGCAGCTCTTAGGAGAGATCATGCAGAATTACAAGACTCCCATTGCCATCAGCGGTACCCATGGCAAGACCACCACGACTTCCATGGTCAGTGAGATCCTGCTGCATGCCGGTACAGATCCCACTCTGTCCATAGGCGGAATGTTAAAAAGCATCGGTGGCAACATCCGTGTCGGCAGTACTGATCTGTTTGTTACCGAAGCCTGTGAATACACCAACAGCTTCTTAAGCTTTTTCCCCAGGATCGGTGTAATCCTGAATATTGAAGAGGATCATCTGGACTTTTTCAAGGATCTGGAGGATATCCGGAATTCCTTCCATAAGTTTGCAAAGCTCCTGCCCGCCGACGGCTGTCTGATCATCAACGGTGCCATCGACAGATTGCAGGAGATCACAGGAGATCTGGACTGCCGTGTGATCACTTTTAATAAAGAAATGATCAACAGTGACGGTTCCGCCGCAGATTATTATCCTTCGGATATTACTTATGATGAATTTGGGCATCCTTCCTTTACGCTTCACCGGCACGGGGAAGCATCCGGCAGCTTTTCTCTGCAGGTTCCCGGAGAACATAATGTATGCAATGCCATCGCTTCTATTGCTCTGGCCGACCTGCTGGAGATCGACCGCGAGGTTACCGCTTCTGCCCTGCACGGTTTCACCGGCACGGATCGCAGATTCGAATACAAGGGCACCATCGGCGGCGTCACCATTGTAGATGATTACGCGCATCATCCTACAGAGATTGCAGCTACTCTGCATGCGGCCGCAAACTATCCCCACAAGACTCTCTGGTGTGTCTTCCAGCCTCATACCTACACCAGAACCAAGGCATTCATGAAAGATTTTGCCAAAGCCTTAAGTCTGGCAGACAAAGTCGTTCTGGCAGATATTTATGCCGCCCGTGAGACCGATACTCTGGGAATCAGCTCTGAGACGCTTCAGGCAGAGATCCGGGCACTGGGTCATGAATGTTACTATTTTCCTTCTTTTGATGAGATTGAAAACTTTTTATTAGAAAATTGCATAAACGGTGACCTGTTGATAACTATGGGTGCCGGAGATGTAGTAAAAATCGGTGAAAACCTGCTTGGTAAATAGTTGTCCACATTATCCACAGAAGGGACCGGGGATTATCCCCGTTCCCACTGTGGATATTTTATTATTTACCTGTGGATAATTTTCTGTCATATTTTGGCGATAATCTGCCGATATATAGGCTTTTTCCGATACACCGTCTGCAGGTATCCACAATATCCACCGTTTCCACATTTTTGTCCGGAGGTCCGAAAGCCCAGTGTTTACAAGGTTTTCCGGCAAATTGACTATTTCTTTTTCACAGGTCTTATGCTATACTTGGTCTTACTTTGAAAAAGGAACGATTTGTGAAAGAAGGTATTGTGTGTTATGGCACGTATAGCGCTCTATAAAGATAATTATGCAGATTCTACGGTAGTATCCAATCTGTTTATTGATGAATATATGAAGGATGCCAACGACGCACAGCTGAAGGTCTATTTCTATCTGCTGCGCATGCTGAATGCGGAACAGGCTATCAGTGTGTCCGGAATTGCAGACAAGTTCAACCACACGGAGAAGGATGTGATCCGCGCGCTGAAATACTGGGAAAAGCAGCAGATCCTGGATCTGGACTTCGATGATAATAAAACACTGGTAGGGATTCATCTTCGTGATCTGAGCACGCAGGCTGCTCCTGCTCCTCAGCATAATGTCCTGCTGACCTCCGGTCCCGCACAGATGCAGAACGCTTCTGCAGGAGTCTCTGTAATTCCTGCCGCTGCTGCTCCGCAGGTTTCGGCTGCCGTTGTACCGGCAGCACCGCAGGAGACTGTCAACCCTTACGCAAAGCCGGCTTATTCTCTGGATCAGTTACGGGAATTCAAGGAACGGGAGGAGACCTCCCAGCTTCTCTTTATTGCGGAAGCTTATATCGGCAAGCCTCTGACTCCCTCCGAGATCAAGACGATCCTGTTCTTCACCGATGTGCTGCATTTTTCAGAGGATCTGATCGATTATCTGCTGCAGTACTGTGTGGAACGCGGCAAGAAAGATTTCAAATACATAGAAAAGGTCGCTGTCAACTGGGCGGAAGAAGGAATCACCACCCCGAAGCAGGCGCAGAAATTCTCTACCCGTTACGACAGAAGCGTATATTCTATCATGAACAGCCTGGGGCGCAGCACCTCTCCCACAGCGAAGGAACTGGAATTCATCAACCGTTGGACCAGAGACTACGGTTTCAGCACGGATATTATACTGGAAGCCTGTGAGCGCAGCTCTCTGGCTACGGACAAGCACCGTTTTGAATATGCAGAAGGGATCCTGAACAGCTGGAGACAGGCCAACGTACACCATAAGGCCGATATCCAGCAGATGGATGATTCTTTCCAGAAGAAAAAGGCTGCGAAGCCCGCTTCTGCTGCATCCTCCAACCGCTTCACGCAGTTTACCCAGAACAGCTATGACTTTGCCGCTCTGGAAAAAGAGATTTTAAGTAACTAATATTCAGATATTGACCAGCCAGCAATGAGCAGATAAGAGGAACCGACCGTGTCACTGACTAACGCACAATACAATTCTATTATGAAGGGCTATGAGCAGACCAGAGACCGCAACCGTCATCTGACGGAGCAACGTCGCCAGGAAATTTATACAAAGCTTCCGGAATACGGAAGACTGGACGAATCTGTCGGTGAGCTTTCCGTAGCACAGGCAAAGCTTTTATTGAACGGTGATGACGAAGCGCTTACCAGACTGCGTTCTTCTCTGAAGGAGATTTCCCGCCAGAAAAAAGAATTGCTTACGTCCGCCGGATATCCCGCAGACTATCTGGAACCTGTCTATGACTGCCCCGATTGCAAAGATACCGGTTATATCGACAGTGAAGACGGTCTTCGCAAAAAGTGTCACTGTTTTCACCGGCAGGAACTGGATATTCTCTACGAGCAGTCCCATATCCGGGATATGATCGCTTCTGAGAATTTTTCCAACCTTTCTTACGAATACTATCAGGGTGAGGACCTAGCGCATTTTCGAAAATGCGTCGATGTCTGTCACAATTTTGTACAAAACTTCAAACAAGACTACCACAATTTATTCTTTTATGGTACAGTAGGTACTGGCAAAAGCTTTTTGTCGGGATGTATCGCCAGTGAATTATTGCAAAACGGTCATTCCGTGATCTATTTCAGTGCTTCCGGGCTGTTTGATACGCTCGCCCGTTATGCCTTTGACAGCAGGGCAAAGGAAGCCCTCTCCGGATTCTACGAGGATCTGTACAACTGTGATCTGCTGATCATTGATGACCTCGGTACCGAGATGACCAATACCTTTGTGGCTTCCCAGCTGTTCTCCTGTCTGAATGAGAGACATCTGCGGAAAAATGCTACGATCATCTCCACCAATTTAAGTCTGGAGGAACTGCGCGACCGATATTCCGAACGAGTATTTTCCCGTATTATCAGTCACTACAATCTATTCAAATTGACCGGACCTGACATCCGTTTGTGCAAAAAGCGTATGCAGAATGCATCTGACAATTAATCATTTGTTTGTAACAGAACAGTATACAGAATCAGAAAGTGAGGATCACCCCAATGGCGAATCGTGAAGAAAAAAGAAATCTGGAGACTATCCCCGTCGGCTCTCTGGGCATCATTTCCCTGCCCGGCTGTAAGCCCTTAGGCGAGAAGGTAGACCAGTATCTTGTAAAATGGAGAGCAGAGAGAGAAAGCGAACACAAAGAATCTCTGGCATTTGCAGGTTATCAGAGAGAGTCCTATCTCCTGGATGCCAAAGTGCCCCGTTTCGGTTCCGGTGAAGCAAAGGGACAGATTCTGGAATCCGTCCGCGGTACCGATCTCTACCTGCTGGTAGATGTATTGAACTACTCCATGACCTATTCCCTGTGTGGTAACGAGAATCACATGTCTCCCGATGACCACTATCAGGATCTGAAGCGTATCATCGCAGCTGTCGGCGGTAAGGCCCGTCGCATCACTGTGATCATGCCTTTCCTGTACGAGAGCCGCCAGCACAAGAGAACTTCCCGTGAGTCTCTGGACTGCGCACTTGCATTGCAGGAGCTGGTAAGCATGGGTGTAGACAACATCATCACTTTCGATGCTCATGATCCCCGCGTACAGAATGCAATTCCCCTGCAT
>JBNMJR010000147.1:0-6863 GCA_050873925.1 Acetatifactor sp. | reverse complement strand
GGTATGATCTATGCAAGCTATGACAACGGTATGACCAAACTGTTAGGTCAGATCGCTACCGCAGCATTTGCCAATGCTTCCGGTCTGGAGAAGGAGGGAGATAACCTCTATTCCGCGACACTGAACTCCGGTGAGTTCGACGGTATCGGCGTAGACATCACCGCAGGCGGCGGATACATGTCCACCGGTCAGCTGGAGATGAGTAACGTAGACCTTTCTTCCGAGTTTACCGAGATGATCACCACACAGAGAGGTTTCCAGGCCAACAGCCGTATCATTACCGTATCCGATACCCTGCTGGAAGAATTGACCAACCTGAAGCGTTAATAAAACGTAAAAATTAATCTGACTACATAAAGGGATAGGAAAAAAGCCTGTCCCTTTTATGTGTATAAAAGATCAAGGGAAAAAAGTACTATATCACGATGGGAATCCTGCTGAATTGTCAGAGAGTAGGAAAGGAGATAGCATTATGATCGAAGTTACAAAGATCAATGGAGTCAAGGTACTGGTGAATCCGGACCTGATCGAACTGGTGGAAGAAACCCCGGATACGGTGCTGACACTTACCACGGGAAAGAAAATAATTGTAAAAGAAAGTAGACAAGAAATAAAAAATCTTGTAATATTATACAGAAAGGATATTTTTGCAAGATAAAAATGCAGAATGTCAGGTGATTTAAGTGGATATAGCATCTTTAGCTGGTATTTTATTGGCATTATTCATGTTGGTATTCGGTATCATAAGCTCTGCGGGTGTCGGAGGATTCGGGGAATATCTGGATCCGGCTTCTGCAATCATTACCTTCGGTGGAGCTTTTTCCTGTACCCTGATGTCCATGAGTTTACAAAATTACATAGCGGGTCTGAAATCTTTCACTCTGATCTTCAAGGCACCGGCTCTGAACACTTCCGAGATGATCGGCAAGATCATAGAGCTTTCCAACGTGGCACGTAAGGAAGGACTTCTGTCTCTGGAAGAAGCAGCAGCGGATCTGGAGGAGCCTTTCCTGAAAAAGGGAATCCTTCTGATCGTCGACGGTACCGATCCTGAACTGGTACGTGCCATTATGGAGACGGAGCTGGTAAGTGTGGAAGGAAGACATAAAGAGACGATCGGCTTCTGGGATACGCTGGCGGCCATGGGCCCTGCCTGGGGTATGATCGGTACCCTGATCGGTCTGGTAGATATGTTGTATCACATGGATGACCCGTCCACACTGGGACCTGCAATGGCGGTAGCGTTGATCACTACCTTGTACGGATCCCTGCTGGCTAACTGGATCTGTACGCCCGTTTCCAACAAGCTGAAAGCAGACAATGCTGTGGAAATGCAGCAGAAGGAAGTTATGATTGAGGGACTTCTGTCGATTCAGGCAGGTGAGAACCCTCGTGTTATTGAGGAAAAATTAAAGTCGTTCCTTCCTCCGAAGGACAGAACAAGTGCAGAGGGTGAAGAGGAAGCAGGGGGTGAAGCTTAATGGCAAAACGTAAGCCAGATGATCCACCCGCTGGATCCCCGGCATGGATGTCCACATTCAGTGACCTGATGAATTTGCTGCTGTGCTTCTTTGTTATGCTGTTTTCCATGTCATCTATTGATGCTACCAAATATAACGAGATGGCAGCGGCCATGTCGAACAGTACTTTTAGTATTTTCAATGCCGGCTCCACAGCCATCGGTGAAGGCATTCTGATCAGTAACGGCGTCAGCCAGCTGAACGATCTGGACGAGTATATCAGCAATGCGGGAAGAAACGCAGACAGCGAGACAGATTCCGATAATTATGAGAAGTATGACAGTGCGGCAGAACTGCAGGAAGCATTGGATGAAAAAAATCTGCAGAGCAATGAGGAACTGGCCGAAACGGTACAGGAAGCTCTGGCGGAAGACAGCCTGGCAGACCAGGTCGATGTGTCTTTCACGGCACAGTATGTGCAGCTATCCATGAAAGGAGCACTGCTTTTTGATTCCGGAAGCGACCAGCTGAAGGAACAGTCCAAGACGGTTCTGGATAAGGTGGGTGTGATTCTGGAGCGCTACGGAAGTGATTCCGTGATCGAAATCGAAGGACACACGGATAACGTCCCCATTCACAGTGCACGTTTCGCGGATAATGAAGAACTGAGCAGTGCCAGAGCACTTTCCGTATTTTATTATCTGACAGAGAATACTTCGCTGGATCCGTCCAATTTGAGACACGCAGGAATGGGAGACCGCACACCGGTAGCTGACAACTCCACAGAAGAGGGGCGCAGCAAAAACCGGCGTGTAGAGATCAGAATATATAATCCTTCCACAACCTATTAACGTGGAGAGGGAAAGGAAGCATAAGACCAATGAAAAAAAATCTGATGACAGTATTGATCCTGGCACTGCTGGTGGTGAATATCGTGCTGACCAGTGTCATGCTTGTGAGCATTGTGGGTACGAACAAGAAGACTGCGCAGCTGGTGGACAATATTACCACTGCCATGAATCTGGAACTGACCGTTCCGGGAGCGGAAGGAACCGCCAATGTAGCTCTTACCGATACGGAAGTGTATAACATTGCCGATTCCATGACAATCCCTTTAAAGAGTGAAGCGGGAGCAAAGCAGAACTACATAATATTTGATGTGTCTCTGTCTATCAATACGAAGAACAAGGACTACAAGACTTATGGCAGCAGTGAAACTCTGGCAAGCTATGAGAATCTGATCAAGGATGCTATCACGGCTACGGTTTCCGCACATACAGAGGATGAGTGCAGAGAGGATATGGAAGGCTTAAAAGAGGAGATTCTGAAGTCTGTTCAGGATCTGTTCCAATCCGACTTCATCTATAAAGTCGCAATCAGCGGAGTGAAATTCGGCTGATGAGGCGGGAAAATAAGATGACAGGAGGTGAGGGCCTGTGAGTGATATACTTTCACAAAGTGAAATTGATAATCTTCTGAAACAATTGTCGGAAGGAGATCTGGATGTAGACCAGATCCAGGGTGAGGACGAGAAGCAGGTTAAAAATTATGACTTCAGCCGCCCTACCAAATTCTCCAAAGAACATTTAAGAACCCTGGAGATCATCTTCGAACATTACAGCCGGTTGATTTCCACGAACCTTCCGGTATATCTGCGCAAGAATGTGCAGGTGTCGGTGGCAAGTTCGGAAACGGTTACTTTCAGTGAGTTCTCCAATGCACTTTCGAATCCGTCAGTGCTTGGAATTGTTAATTTTGCGCCACTCAACGGCAATATTATTATAGAGATTGCAACCAATCTATGTTACGCTATGCTGGATCGTATGCTGGGAGGCAGCGGCCAGCCTCTGGAAAAAAGCAGAGATTTTTCCGATATAGAGCTGACGATTTTGCAGAAGCTTCTGGTCATGTTCACACAGCTGATGCGTGAACCCTGGAAAAATGTTGTTGAGATCACACCGGTGTTGAGCCGGTTGGAAACGAATCCCCAGTTTGCACAGGTAATTGCTCCCAGCGATATGATCGCTATTGTTACCCTGAATATGAAGATCGGGGATGTCGAAGGAATGGTAAATATCTGTCTTCCTTTCTTTACCCTGGAAGATGTGATGGATAAACTGAACACCAAATACTGGTTCTCCACAATGCAGGAGAACCACGATGAACACTACGAGGAATACATTGAGTCCATGATCCGGAGAGTAGATATTCCGATCAAGGCAGTATTGGGAAAGAGTACCATTTCGGTGAATGATTTCCTGAATCTGCAGGTGGGCGACTGTATCCGTCTGGATTCCAGAGTCGATACCGACATGAATGTGTATGTGGGCAATATCAAGAAGTTCACAGCACTGCCCGGTACGGATAGAGATTCGTATGCTGTTCAGATCACATCGGTGATCAGAGAGGAGGAGTAACGATGGATGGGATGTTATCTCAGGATGAGATAAATGCCCTGCTGCAGGGTATGGATCTGTCGGATACCGCAGATGGCGGTGATACGACAGCAGATCCGGCACCGGAGAGCAGCACGGCTGAGAATAATGACAGCGGATATGTGAAGGATGCGGCACCTGCGGTCGCACCGGGAGAGGAACTGACCGATGTGGAGAAGGATGCGATTGGTGAAGTAGCCAATATCAGCATGGGATCTTCTGCCACAACATTGTATTCGCTGGTAAATCGTAAAGTAAATATCACAACCCCTGTGGTTACACTTGCTACATGGGATACCTTACTGGATACCTATGAAAAGCCTTGTGTATTTATTCAGATCAAGTATACGCAGGGACTGGACGGCACCAATATTCTGGTACTGAAAGAGCATGATGTAAAAGTCATCACCGATCTGATGATGGGCGGTGACGGTACGAATACCGATGGAGAACTGGGAGAACTGCACCTGAGCGCAATTTCTGAGGCAATGAACCAGATGATGGGTTCCGCAGCAACTTCCCTTTCCACTCTGTTACAGACGGTAATTGACATCAGCCCGCCTGAATCTTCTCTCTTTGACCTGACAGAGGTGAAGGATGGTAAGGAAATATCTCCGTTTTTGGGAGGAACCTTTGTAAAAATTGCATTCCGTATGCAGATCGATGATCTGGTAGACAGCTCTATCATGCAGCTGTATCCTATTGATTTTGCACGTAAACTGGTAGAAACCTTCATCAATACCCAGATGGGAAATCTGGGAGAAAGCACCGATCAGGCATCAACTCAGCAGGAAAGCACACCCGCTCCCGCAGCAGCTCCGCAGAGCAATGCAGGACAGATGAATGCCGGTGCGAACAATATGACCCAGATGAATATGCAACAGCCGGATTCCATGGGCATGAATAATATGAACGGCATGAATCAGATGGGCAATATGGGAATGTCTCAGATGAACGGCATGAACCAGATGGGCGGCATGGGCATGAATCAGATGCCCGGTATGGACATGAACCAGATGGGAAATATGGGCATGAACGGCATGGGCATGAATCAGATGAGCATGAACGGAATGAACCTGATGGGGAACATGGGAATGCCGCAGATGAACGGCATGGGCATGATGAACCAGATGGGCATGATGGGAATGCCTCAGCAGAATGTCAATGTGCAGCCCGCACAGTTCCAGAGCTTTTCGAATGACAGCATGGGACTTTCCGGACAGGAGAATATCGGACTGATCAAGGATGTGCCTTTGGAAGTAACGGTAGAGCTTGGCAGAACAACGAAATCCATTTCCGAGATTCTGGAGTTTTCACCGGGTACGATCATTGAACTGGATCGTATTGCAGGAGAACCGATCGATGTTCTGGTAAACGGAAAGTTTGTGGCCAAGGGCGAAGTTGTTGTAATTGAAGAAAGCTTTGGCGTACGTATTACGGAAATCATAAAATAAAACAGAGAATAGACCAAACAAATGGAGGAAAATTAAATGGCAAAGAATATTTTGATCTGCGATGACGCAGCGTTTATGAGAATGATGATTAAGGACATTCTGACCAAGAACGGTTACAATGTTGCAGGAGAAGCAGAGAACGGAATGAAGGCAGTGGAGAAGTTCAAGGAAGTGAATCCCGATCTGGTACTGATGGACATCACCATGCCGGAGATGGACGGTATCCAGGCATTGAAGGAGATCAAGAAGCTGGATGGCGGCGCCAAGGTTATTATGTGTTCCGCAATGGGCCAGCAGGCAATGGTTATCGAGTCTATCCAGGCCGGCGCCAAAGATTTCATTGTAAAACCTTTTCAGGCAGAGCGTGTTATTGAAGCTGTGAAAAAGGTAGTGGGTTAATGATCATACTTACCGGAAAAGCAGACAGCTATGCTCAGTTCATTACAGTATTGTTCATTTTTGTGGCAGTACTGGCGGTAACCGCATTGGTAACAAAATGGATCGCAGGATACCAGAAACAACAGGGAGCGGCAGGCAATATCGAAGTAAGAGAGACTGTCCGGATCGCGAATAACAAATACATTCAGCTGATCCGGGTCGGTGAGTCTTATTTTGCCATCGCGGTCTGCAAAGACACCGTTACGACCCTGGGAGAGATTCCTGCGGAACAACTGAAAGGTAAGACAACATTGGAAAGTACTTCCGGGTTCCGGGAATTATTGGAACGTGCGGCGAAGAAAGAGAATGAAGAGAACGATCATTGATGCAAGTAAAAAATTAAAGACGATTATTTATATGGTATGCCTGCTGGTCACGGTAGGCATATTGTGTATTTGTACGCCGGTAAAGGCGCAGGCATCGGAACACCATCTGACGGGAGATACGGAAGTTTCCACGGTGATCAATCCGGCGGGAACAGCCACGACTCCGGAAGAGGTGGGAAGCCTGAATACGGCCAATACGGTCAGCATTACCTACAATAACGGTAACGGACAGATCAACGGAGCACTCCGCATTCTGATCACACTGACGCTGATCGCGCTGGCACCCACCATTATTATCATGATGACCTCTTTTACGAGGATCATCATTGTGCTGCATTTTACCAGATCTGCACTGAATACCCAGACAGCACCGCCCAATCAGATTCTGATCGGACTGGCGCTGATCCTGACATTTTTCATTATGGAGCCTACGATCACGAGGATCAATGAGGAAGCAATCCAGCCTTTTGAAGAGGGTACGATCGATCAGGACGAGGCTCTGGAAAAAGGTATGGCACCTTTACGGGAATTCATGTATCCCCAGACCCAGGTGAAGGATGTGGAGTTGTTCATGGATATTGCAGGACAGGAATGGGACGGAACGCTGGAAGACATTCCCAATTCCGTGCTGGTTCCCAGCTTTATGATCAGCGAACTGCGAACTGCATTCTGGATCGGCTTTATGATCTATATACCTTTTATTGTAATCGATATGGTAGTGGCATCCACTCTGATGAGTATGGGTATGAT
>JBNMJR010000146.1:0-6886 GCA_050873925.1 Acetatifactor sp. | reverse complement strand
TTGATATCTTCTTCTGTGATATTTGTCTCTATCATTCTTCTAGGCATAATTTATCCGGTTCCTTAAAACAATTTTTTCAGAGCAGCTTTCAGAATCGCACCGGAATCCATGGTCTCCACATCCTCAAGGGCATTGACGGCCTTGAGACTTTCCGCCTGTCCGTACCCCAGTGCCACCAGTGCTTCCACAGCTTCTTTTTTCTTCTCACTGTCGATGTGCAGGCTGCCGGCCGTCAGGATTCCCTGGGCTCCGCCTGCGGCAATCTCTCTGGAAATCAGCGTATCATCGATGGAAATCTTATCTTTCAGTTCCAGAATCAGACGCTGCGCTGTCCGGGCTCCCACACCGGGGGCCCTGGAGATTGCCTTGGCATCCCCGGACATGATGGCAAACCGCAGAGCATCTGCATCCATGACCGATAATATCGCCAGTGCTCCCTTCGGGCCGATCCCGCTGACTGTAATACAAAGCTTGAACATTTCCAGATCACTTCTGGAGAGGAAACCATATAATAAAAAGGCATCTTCCTTCACATAAGTATAAGTATAAAGCCGAACCTCTTCTCCGATTCCCGGCAGCCTGGAGGCTGTATCCGCAGAAATCCGGACGTTGATACCAAATCCGTTGACATCGATCACTGCGTTATCTACCGTGACATCTTCCAAAAAACCATTCACATATGCAAACATGTATGTTAAGTCCTCGTCTTTCCCGTTCTGCAAACAGTAACCTGTAAAAATCGGCTACGATATGTTTATCATACCATAGCCGAACATATGTTTCAAGCAACTTTTCTGTTTTCTGATTCCTGTTTTGTATCAGCTCTGAATCTGTTTCAACTGATAAAATTCACCCTGCAGAGCCATAAGTTCCTCGTAGGTTCCGTACTCTGCGCAGTGACCGTCGGCAATGACCGCGATTCTGTCGGCATCCCGGATGGTGGACAGTCTGTGGGCCACGATAAAGGTGGTCCGCCCTTCCGTCAGATTGTTCAGAGCCTGCTGGATCAGCTTTTCCGAAATGCTGTCCAGTGCCGAGGTGGCTTCGTCCAGTACGATCACCTTCGGATCGCGGATCAGGGCTCTGGCAATGGAGATACGCTGTCTCTGTCCTCCGGACAATTTACCGCCGTGCTCTCCCACCATGGTATCCAGTCCCTTAGGCAGAGATGCGATCAGATCCGACAGATTGGCGGCTTTGATCACTTTCTGCAGTTCTTCCTCCGACACATTTTCGCAGCCGTAAGTGATATTGTCACGGATCGTTCCGGAGAACAGGATCGAGGTCTGGGGCACTACCGCCAGATGCTTTCGGTAGGTGCGCAGATCGATTTTGCTGATATCTTTACCGTCGATCAGGACTTTTCCGCTTTCCGCCTGATTAAACCCGATGACCAGATTTAAGATCGTGGACTTTCCGGCACCGGATTCTCCCACCAGTGCAATGGTCTCTCCGGCTTTCACATGGAGGTTTAAGTGATTCAGTACATTGTGTTCGTTATTTTTATAATGGAAGCACACATCCTCAAAATCAAAATCACCGGTCACCTGCTCCAGTTTTTCCTTGCCCTCATTGTCTTCGATATCTTCGGACAGCAATACTTCACCGATGGAATTGACGGATTCGATACCCTTGGCAATGGTAGGCAGCAGGGTGACGATGGAGGATACCTGATTGACCACCGTGGCAAAATAGCTCTGATAAAGTGTGATGTCGCCGGCCTGGATCTTGCCGCCGATGGCCAGATATCCGGTAAATGCCAGACAGATCACCTGGAAGATCTGGAATACCGCCCAGCCGACAGAACCGAACAATGCCTGGATCAGATCCAGCTTGTAGCCTTTTTCCGCCACGGCAAAAAGCTGGCCACTCATTTTGGCCACTTCTTCGTCCTCCAGAGCATGTGCTCTTGTGACGGGTACCAGTTCCACCATTTCCATGACTCTGGCAGAGGTCTCTTCCATTTCCTTACGGAATTCGGTGTTCCGTTTTTTCATGATATTCCGGAAGGTGACCATGGTGATGGCCGCCACCGGTGTGGTCAACAGGAAAAAGATGAACACGATCCGGCTCTTGCTGATAGTGACCACCAGCGCCACACCGATATTCAGCGCAATGTTCAGAATGCTTAAAAATAACTGCGTGGAAAGGCCCTCTACCGCTTCCACATCACGCATGATCTTGGACTGTAATCGCCCGGACTGGGTCTCCACATGATAGGAAATGGATAACTGCTGAAGCTTTCGGATCAAGGCCTTCCGCAGTCCTGTCTCCGCATAGCGGGTGGCCAGACTCTTGTAGGAAGTATACAGGTAGTTCATCGGAATGTTCAACAGGATCAGTCCGGCTTCCAGAATGCTGTAAAAAATAATGTTCCGAAAAGTATCCGGGTTGTGGGAAGTCACATCATTGATGATATTGGCCGTGATGATCGGCAGTACCCAGACGCAGGCATGCTTTGCAAAAAAGCAGATGACTGCCAGGACAAATTTATGATAATTTCCCTTGTACAGATGCACCAGTGTGCGCAGCGGATGTCCCTGATTGTTCCGGTAACATTCGATAAACCAGCTTTCGGTATCCATTTTCTGCCTGGGGGAGGTTTTTGCTTCAAAATCTTTCATGCTGCTTTTCATGCCTTTCCTTGATCTGTAAACCCATGTCTTTTATTGTCCGCAGATCTGTTTCCATGTCACGTTTCTATTTATATTTTCCGTGCTTACTTGTTCATTTTATCGCAATTAATATGTATTTTCCAGCTTGTTTTTGAGGTTTTCCTTTAAAAAGAACTGATTTTTTGCCAAAAATAAGGCTGTGTCAGAACTTTTATATTCTCACACAGCCCTTTTGTCATAGCATTGGATTTTTTACGGTCGATTAGTTGTTGATCAGCTTATCGCTCTCGTTGTTCCAGCTGTAAAGCTTACGGATCTCTTCGCCGACCTTCTCGGAAGGATGCTCAGCAGCAAGCTTTCTCATAGCCTTGAAGTGAACCTGCTTGCCTGCGGGAGACATATCTAACAGGAACTCCTTAGCGAAAGTACCGTCCTGAATATCGGACAGGATCTTCTTCATGGTCTTCTTGGTCTCCTCGGTGATCAGCTTGGGTCCGGTGATGTAGTCACCATACTCAGCAGTGTTGGAGATGGAATATCTCATGCCTGCGAAACCACTCTGGTAGATCAGATCTACGATCAGCTTCATCTCATGGATACACTCGAAATATGCGTTTCTGGGATCGTAACCGGCCTCAACCAGAGTCTCGAAACCTGCCTGCATCAGAGCACATACGCCGCCGCACAGAACTGCCTGCTCACCGAACAGATCGGTCTCGGTCTCGGTTCTGAAGGTGGTCTCCAGAACGCCTGCTCTTGCGCCACCGATACCCAGTGCATAAGCCAGAGCCAGATCCTGAGCCTTACCGGTTGCATCCTGCTCTACAGCGATCAGACAGGGAACACCCTTACCGGCCTGATACTCACTTCTTACGGTATGTCCGGGTCCCTTGGGAGCGATCATGGTAACATCAACGTTCTTGGGAGGTACGATACATCCGAAATGAATGTTGAAACCATGAGCGAACATCAGCATATTGCCCTCTTCCAGATTGGGCTCGATGTCGTTCTTGTACAGATCAGCCTGCTTCTCATCGTTGATCAGGATCATGATGATGTCGGCACGCTTTGCAGCTTCTGCAGCGGTAAATACTTCGAAGCCCTGTGCCTCAGCCTTTGCCCAGGACTTGGAGCCCTCGTACAGACCGATGATAACATGACATCCGGAATCTTTCAGGTTCAGTGCATGTGCATGACCCTGGCTGCCGTAGCCGATAATTGCGATAGTCTTACCCTCTAATAAAGAGAGATTACAATCTTCCTGATAAAAAATCTTAGCCATTTTCTTCTCCTCCGTTATGAGACATATAATTTATAACTGATAGGGATCTTCCCTAGAGCTAACATAAAGTGTGAGGTCTTACTCTTATCAGTCCTCAATCTTCAATATAGGTAACATTCTCAATACCTCTGCCAAGACCTGTAATACCGGTTCTGGCAAGTTCCAGCACTTCGTACTCTTCGGTAAAACGCTGGATCAGCGCATTGACTTTACTGTGGTTACCGGTAAATTCCACGATCAGGTTCTCCGCTCCTACATCAATGATCTTCGCACGGAAATTATTGGCAAGGAATTCTACCCCCTGACGGATCTCCAGTCGTTTCTCGGGATCCACCTTAACTTTGACCAGTACCAGTTCACGGTACACGCTGTCCTCCGGATCCAGTTCCTTGATATCCCGGACATCCACAAGCTTGCCTACCTGCTTCTCGATCTGTTCCAGAATATCGTCATCTCCCGATGTCACGATCGTAATTCTGGTGAAGCGGGGATCGGCGGTCACACCGGCCGTAATACTTTCGATATTGTAGCCCCGTCTCGAAAACAATCCGGAAATACGGCTCAGTACACCGGATGTGTTGTCAACCAACAACTGAAATACTCTTTTCTGCATGAATATTTACCATACCTTTCGTATTTCTACAGCCGTTCTCCCTGACGGAGCAGCAACTGTATTCTTAATATAGCAAGATGACTACAGAATGTCAATTAGTGAATTTAACATTATGATTGATGCATTTTAATCATCATTTTCCGTACATTTTGCTAATGCCAGGGTTCCGGTTCTGGCTACTTCCACGATACTGATGGTCTGAAGCATCTTGATCAGAGTGTCGATTTTCTCCGGAGCATCGCAAATTTGCAGCATCATGAAGTGCTTTGACATATCTACGATCTCTGTTTTCATAATGTCACAGATTTCTATGATATCCCTACGATTATTCTTGTTATATTTAACTTTTAATAACATCAATTCCCGGGTATAACACTGTTCCTGGGATAAAGTCTTCACCTTGATGACATCCAGCTTCTTATTCAGCTGTTTTTCAATCTGTTCCAGAGTGCGCTCATCACCGGAGCTTACGATGGTCATACAGGAAACTGCATGGTCATCGGTCTCTCCCACGGCCAGACTGTCAATATTAAAACATCTTCTGGAGAACAGACCGGCTACCTTACACAGAACACCGGAACGGTTCTCTACCAATACAGAATATATTCTTTTCATTTAAGTACAGCTCCCTTCCGTTATTTTACCAGATCCATCGGATCGATCAGACATTCTAACAGCATGGTATTGTCTTCTGCCAGAAAAGCGTCCAGCACTTCGTCTACATGTTCCATATTGCTCAGGCGCAGGTACGGAATGTCATAGGCTGCGGACAATTTTTCCAGATCCGGGCTTCCTGACAGATCTACCACAGAATAATGGTCCTTGTAAGTATAATGCTGGTACTCTCTTACCATACCCAGATAATTATTCTTCAGCACAATGATCTTTACCGGGATATTGTGCTGTCTGATCGTAGCCAGTTCCATCATGGACATCTGGAAGGAACCGTCACCGCATACCGCAATGACCTGCTTGTCCATGGCTGCCGTCTTGGCTCCCATGGCTGCAGGAATGGAATATCCCATGGTTCCCATACCGCCGGAGGTTAAGAACTTTCCTTTTTTCACAATGTGGTAACCGCAGGACCAGATCTGGTTCTGTCCCACGTCTGCCACATAGACACCATCCTCCTGCATCTTCTCGGAGAGTCTCGTGATAAATGCTGCGGGATCCACGTAATCGGGATTGGGGGTTCTCTTTTTTTCCATGGTGGAACGGTACTCATTCAGTGTAACAATCCATTCCGCATAGTTGCAGTCAAACTCTTCCTTCTGAAAGTCCTGGAAGATGTGCTTTGCATCACCTACCAGAGGGATGGAGGGACCTGCATTTTTACCGATTTCCGCAGGATCCACGTCAATATGCACCAGTACTTTGTTCCGGGTAATGAGATCCGGCTGGCTGACCGCACGGTCTGCCACTCTGGCTCCCACCATGATCAGCAGATCTGATTCATTCATGGCGCGGTTGGCATAAGCCTTGCCGTTGTTGCCCACCATTCCGTAATAAAGCGGATGTTCGGTAGGCATGACCCCGATACCCATCATGGTAGATACCACAGGAATGCCATGCTCTTCCGCAAAACTACGCAGTTCTTCCTCTGCCTCGCTGAGCAGAACTCCGCCTCCGGCACAGATAATGGGACGCTTTGCCCGCTCCAGTTCTTTGATCACCTTCTTGATCTGCACGGCATGTCCTTTGACGGTGGGCTTATAGGTACGCAGATTCACTTCTTCCGGATAATGGAAGTTTTTGATCGTTGCGTTCTGGATATCGATGGGAATATCGATCAATACCGGCCCTTTTCTTCCGGTATTGGCAATGTAAAACGCTTCCTTGAACACTCTGGGAATATCGTTCACGTTTTTTACCAGATAGCTGTATTTTACAAAGGATTCCACGGCGCCGGTAATATCCGCCTCCTGGAACACATCACTGCCCAGCAGTTCACTGTTGACCTGACCGGTAATACAGATCAGGGGGATACTGTCAGCAAATGCCGTGGCAATACCGGTGATCACATTGGTGGCACCGGGGCCGGAGGTTACTGCACATACACCGGGTCTTCCGGTCATACGGGCCACGCCGCTGGCCGCATGGGCTGCATTCTGTTCGGTACGGATCAGTACCGTTTTGATGTCAGAATCCAGAATGCTGTTGAAAAAAGGACATATGGCAACACCGGGATATCCGAAAACAGTACTTACCCCCTCTGCTTCCAGACATTTAATAATCGCATCTGCTCCAATCATTTTGCTTTGCTCCTTTATCTATACTCCATTGTTTCTATTGTTTCAGACTTTTTTACATCAGACTCTTGGCCAGCTTCACGGCATCCGCCGCATCCTTGGAATAGCCGTCGGCACCGATCTCATC
>JBNMJR010000145.1:0-6928 GCA_050873925.1 Acetatifactor sp. | reverse complement strand
GTACACAGGCATATTCATATCTGCCGTGGTAATTCTCTCCACCGGTGCACAGGTTCGGACAGGGCAGGCCCATAAAGGACAGTCTGGCTCCATCGGTACCACCGCGGATCGGGGATATCTTCGGTGCGATCCCCAGTTCTTCCATAGCTGCCTTCGCATTGTCGATCAGGTGCATGTGCTGCTCCATGATCTCCCGCATATTATAATAAGAATCCTTCATGTCGACTACGACCGTACCTTCTCCGTATTTCCAGTTTAGGAAATCGGCACAGGACATAAACAGCTCTTTTTTCTGTTCGAACAGCTGTCTGTTATGATCCCGGATAATATAATCTGCCGTCACTTCCTCCACGTTACCCTGTATGGCATCCAGGTGGAAAAATCCTTCATATCCTTCCGTATACATCGGGTTCTGCTCAGTGGGCAGTTCACTCTGGAACTCCTGTGCGATCAGAATAGCATTTTTCATTTTACCCTTGGCGGAACCGGGATGTACACTCCTGCCATAAACATGAAGCTTTGCTCCGGCTGCATTAAAGTTCTCATATTCCAGTTCCCCCAGTGCTCCACCGTCCACGGTATAGGCGAAATCTGCACCAAACAGCTTCGCATCAAAATGATCAGCTCCGGCACCCACTTCCTCATCCGGGGTAAAACCGATGCGGATCTTACCGTGCTTTTTCTCCGGATGCTTTAATAAAGTCTCCGCCATAGTCATGATCTCAGCCACACCGGCCTTGTCATCTGCACCAAGCAGCGTCGTGCCGTCTGTCACGATCAGGTCTTGTCCCACATAATGTAACAGTTCCGGGAAATCCTCCACCTTCATGACAATATTCTCTGCTGTATTCAGCACAATATCTTTTCCGTCGTAATCTTCTACGATCCGGGGATTTACATTGGTATCCGTCACCGCCGGGGAAGTATCCATGTGGGAAATAAAGCCCAGTACCGGTGCCTGCTCGCAGCCTGCGGATGCCGGAATCGTAGCATAGACATAGCAGTGTTCCTGATTGTAAGTGATCTCTGCAGCACCCATAGCCTCCAGTTCGCTCACCAGCTGTTTGGCCAGATCATGCTGCTTCATGGTACTGGGAGTAGTGGTGCTTTCCTCCGAGGACTGGGTATCGATCTTCACATATCGTAAAAAATTTTCAATGGTCTTGTCCATAATCTCACTCCTTAACTTATACACCATCCCGCTTAAAAGCTCGATGATGTACATTCGCCAAATGCAGATCCCTGTGCATGCACAAATCTGTACTTGGCTCATCGTATACACAAATACAACTGTCCTCTCTTACGCTTCTCATAAACGCGGACAGCCGTATCCTATTTATCATATCATGGCGTCGGCAACGCTTCAATCATTAATTTTATTTCTGAGGTAATATTCAGATTTTATATTTTCGTATTTCCCGGCAGGTTCCTCTCGACAACGCCAATACCGCCAGCAGATTCGGTACGGCCATCAGCCCGTTGCAGATATCGGAAAAGTCCCATACCGCTTCCAAAGGACAGACTGCTCCCAGAAAAGCAACCACTCCGTAACACAGCCGATACCATCCGGTGTGATCACAACTGCCCACCAGATATTCGAAAGCCTTCTCCCCCTGATACTCCCAGGCAATGATCGTGGCAAACGCAAACAACACAATGGAGATCGTAAGCATCCATTCCCCCGTCCTGCCGAAGGTGCCGGAAAATATGGCGATCATCAGTGCCGTTCCGTTCAGGAATTCTCCCTGCATATCCCGCTGCCCCAGCATTCCGCTGGCTGCAATGGCAAGCCCTGTCAGCGAACAGATCACAATGGTATCAATGAAGACGCCCGTCATACTGATATAGCCCTGCCGAACCGCATCTTTTGTATCTGCGGCAGCAGCACTGATTCCTGCCGCCCCCAACCCTGCTTCATTTGAAAAAACGCCCCGGGATACACCGTAGCGGAGCGCCTGTTTTCCCGAACAGGCAACGCCATTTTCTACCGCCCACAGGAATCCCACAGCCCCTCCTGCCATAGCCTCCGGGCAGAAAGCTCCCCATAAAATCTGCAGCACTCCCGCCGGAAGATTCTGAAAATGTGTAAAGATCACCATTCCTGTTCCAAACAGGTAAAATACCGCCATACAGGGCACCAGATATTCCGTCACTTTCGCAATGGTCCCGATTCCCCCCAGAATCACCAGAATCGTAAGCAGATTTAATACGACTCCCGTGACTGTCCGCTTTACCTGAAATGTCACCAAAAGAGCTTCTGCAATAGAATTTCCCTGTGTCATATTTCCCATGCCGAAGGATGCCAGCACAGCAAATACCGCAAACAGCACGGCGAGGATCCGTCCTGTAGTCTTCTGTGGAAATGCATTTTGCAGGACATACATCGGGCCGCCTGCCGGTTCCCCTTTTTGATTTCTGACACGATACCGGACACACAGTGTACTTTCCACCAGTTTGGTAGACAGACCGATGATCCCGGATAACAGCATCCAGAACAATGCCCCCGGTCCTCCTAATACCATGGCCGTGGCAACACCTACGATATTCCCGGTTCCGATAGTTGCCGCCAGCTCCGTGGTCAGGGAGGAAAATGAGGAAACGCCTTTTCCCTCCGCCTCTTTCCGGCTCTCCGGGTGAAATACAAGCCGGAGAGCTGCCGACAGATTTCTGAGCGGAAGGAATCTCAGGCTTATCATCAGATAGCACCCGGTTCCCAACAGCAAAAAAATAAGCCAGGGTCCCCATATGATCCGATCCGTCTGCTGTAAAAAGCTTTTTATTCCTGTAATCATAGTGGTCCTGTCTTCCGGCTTATTTTCTAAAATATATTCATATTTTCACGGTTTTATACCGTTGTCCGGACGATTTGCCGGATTCCTGTTTCACCTAGATATCCGGCAGGAAATCCGGTATCTGTTCAACAATTTCACGGACTCCAAACAGATATCCCACACCTTTTTCCAACTGTCCTGCGGAAGCATTTAACAGCGTCACCAGAAGGTGAAGCTGATGATCTCCGTAGTCCAGATCATAAGTGTACTCTCCGGTGGCGATTGCGGAGGCTGTCCGGGCCTTTGCCTCGACTTTTGTCTCTTTATCCCACAGGATCTGGACATTCGTATCACTCTGCATCTCACTCTCTATTTCCATATAAGTCCCGGAATTATCATCCTGTAAATAAGACTGCATATAATCCGTGATAAAATAATAAGGCGCATCCGCACCAATATCATCCCAGGTCACAGGCCCGGGTTCATTTTCCAGCACCACCTTCATGGCATAAAGTGTCCCGGTCTCGGAATCCACGATGCACTCTATGCTGACACCAGCGTCCTCCGGATCCTGTTCTTTCACGCAAATGTCATAAGCCATGATTGCCACGCCGTCCGTCAGCTTCTCATCATATAAAATATATCTTTTGATGGAAATATGATCCATATCCAGATATTTATAAAAATAGTCCTCCGGAATCATTCCCATATCCTGAAAAATATAATTCCATTCCGTACTTAAAATGTATTTGTCCAGAAGATCATAGATCTCCCCGTCGGTTGCCGCCTCATAATCCTGCTCCGAAGCAAAGTACTGTTTTCCCTCAGCGATGCCGTCTGCCAGATTCTGCAGTCTGCGGACGGTGTCCGTCTCATAATCTTCTTTCCAGACCGTATAGTCGGTTCCAGCGTTTGCAGCACTGACTGACTGGGTCAATCTGCTTTTATCCTGTAATTGCAAAAGCAATTTCGGACCCACGAACGCCAAAAAGATCAGCAGGGACAGTCCGCCCATACATAACAGTAAATTCCGGTTGCTCCCATTCCTTTGTCTTTTCATATACTGCGCTGTGCTCCCTTGCTGTTACCGTTTTTCTCTGACTGTATTTTCTCCGGGAAATACAGCCGCATTACCGTTCCTTCTCCAAGCTTACTGTCGATTTTCAGTTCCCCCTGATGCAGGGTAATGATTTTCTGGCAGAGAGCCATTCCGATCCCGGCACCGCCTTCTTTGCGGGATCTTGACTTATCTACCATATAAAAAGCTTCCGTAATCCGGGCAATCTCTTCCTGCGGGATTCCTCTGCCGTTGTCCACAACTTTGATTTCATACCCCTGTGGGAGCCTTCTTCCCTTCATGAGAATAAATCCGCCCTCTTCCACGGCTTTCACGGCATTATCCAGCAGATTATATAACAGGGACAAAAGCAGATCCCGGTCACCCCAGATCACTCCCTTTTCCATATCGATTTTTCCCCGGATACCTTTGCGTTCAAAAGGTACCCGCATGGTATCCCGGATATTTTCCTCCAGATCTCTGGTCAATATCTTTCGAAATTCCATTTTCTGTCTGTCCATCCCTACCAGTTCCAGTAACTTGTGGGACAGACTCTCCAGACGTTTTCCCTGACTGAAAATATAGTACGTTGCCTCTCCCCGTTCCTGTTCCGACAGTTCATAGGAGTTGAGCATATCCGCATATCCGATGATGGAGGTCAGCGGTGTCTTTAATTCATGAGCGAATGCTGCCGTAAAGTCCTCCTTCCGTTTTGCTTCCAGTTCCTTTTCTTCCATCTGGTGCATCAGCCGGTCCGTCATCCGATTAAAGCTGCGGGACAATTCCCCGATCTCGTCTGTTCCCTGATAGGAAGCTCTTTTTTTCAGATCGCCCTCGGCTATTCTTCCCGCTGTACGATTGAGCTGTTCGATAGGGCGTGTCAGATATCTGGACAGCAAAAAAGCAGCCAGTCCCCCGATTACCACCAGGCCTGCCAGTGCGATCCTGTATTGTCCCATCATGCTGTCCCGCTCTTCATAGATGCTGTTCAGATCCTTCATCGTTCCCAGATATACCGTATCTGCTGTATCCGTCGGCTGATCTGCAATGATGCTGAGCAGATAATAACCATTTTCGATCCTGCGGACGCCGTAGATCTGATTTGTCCCAGCCTCCATATCCCGGATCATTTCCTCTGCTTTCTGCCGGATTTCCTCCTGCGACAGCTTCAGGCTGCCTGCCACTGTGATCGATCCATCCGGCGCAAGGATCAGACATTCGGTACCACTCTGGTCTGTCATCCGTTCTGTAGCGGAATTTCCAGCCTGGATCCCTGCAAATTCCGCACCATATTTTTCCATGTTCTGGTACACCATATCATAGATAGTCTGAAATAGGAGATTTTCCCGTTTTCCCTGTTCCGTCTCCCGTTCCAGCATCCGGTTGAAATAAGAAGACAGCATAAAGGTTCCAAACAGCAGAAAGATCACCGTAAGCAGTGCCGTGATGGAGAAAAACAATTTATGAGCGAACTTCATTCAACCGATACCCCACTTTATATACCGCCACGATTGCCTCTTCCCAGCGCAGCTTTTTCTTCAGCCGCTGTACATGCAGATCCACCGTCCGGCTCTGTCCCATATATTCACCGCCCCACACGGTCTCGTATATGGTCTCCCGGTACAAAGCCCTGTTCTTATTTCTCGCAAACAATAACAATAGGTCAAATTCCTTCGGCGTCAGATAGATTTCCTCCCCATCCAGTGTCACTCTGTGGGACGCCGTATCTATGGTCACGTTGTTGACCTGTATCGTTGTCTCCGTCTTATGATATCTGCGCAGTACTGCCTCCACCCTGGCCAGAAGTTCCACGATCTCGAAGGGCTTGGGCAGATAATCATCCGCACCCATGCGAAGTCCTTTTACTTTATGTTCCGTAGATCCCAGTGCCGTCAGAAAGATCACCGGAAGCTCACAGGCTTTCGCATAATCCATCAACTCATAACCGTTGATCCCCGGCAGCATGATGTCCAAAAGTGCCAGATCGAATTTCTCCCGCTCCATAAGATCCGCCGCCATCTGTCCGTTCGGTGCCCAGATGCACTGATAGCCGGCTCTTGTCAGATTGATCCGGATCAGGTTGGCAATGGGCTCCTCGTCTTCTACAATTAATATTCTAAACATTTCCCTGTCCCTCAAGTGTATTTATAATACGATTTCTTCGTGCTATCGCACTTTCGAAATCGCAACAGCTATTCACAATCCGCCGTTCAAAAGTTACATATCGTAAGCTCACGAATTCGTGCTATCGCACTCTACATCCTGCTTTGCAGGATATTCGTTCGCTAATAGTGCAAGAAAAACAAATGTCTGCTTCGCAGCCGCTTGTTTTTCTTTTGCACTTATTTATATTATAGCATATACCACCTTTGTATCCAATTTGTATCCTTTTCATTTATTCCGCACTCTTTTTTCGTCCGGTCATACCATATATTAAATGAATTATCGGAAAGGATTGCTATGAAAGACTATTCTTTTGAAGAACGTTTTGAAAAATATCCCCTGGCCATGGCCTATGTTCCCTGGCAGCATTTCACCAAAATGTATGAGAATCTGGAAAAAGGCTACCGGGCGGGCACTATTTTCCCGGAGCTTGACAAACCCTTTACCGGAAGGAGATGCGTAAAATGAACAGTGAAGAAAAAATGCTGCACGATATCGGTATTGCCGACTTCGTCCTGACGGATCTGATGCTGTATCTGGACACTCATCCTACGGACCGGAATGCCATGGAATATTTCAACCATTACGCAAGGATCAAGACACAGATGGAGCGGGAATTCTCCAGAGAGTATTATCCCCTGCGGAAAGATCTGGCGGAAAGTAACAGAGAATGGCGTTGGGGCAATGCTCCCCTGCCTTGGGAAGGAGGATGTGACTGATGTGGAGTTATGAAAAAAGATTGCAGTTCCCCGTAAATATCAAAGAACCCAATGCCAAACTGGCCCAGGTCATCATCTCCCAGTACGGCGGGCCCGACGGCGAAATGGGTGCCAGCATGCGTTATCTGTCCCAGCGGTATTCCATGCCCTTTAAGGAAGTGGCAGGACTCCTGACGGACATAGGAACCGAAGAGCTCGGGCACCTTGAAATGGTAGCC
>JBNMJR010000144.1:0-6956 GCA_050873925.1 Acetatifactor sp. | reverse complement strand
TCGCTGTCAGCGGTGCTGATATCGACAAACTGATGGAAGGTGCAGCCAGCGGAAGAAAGCGTGCACTGGAGAATGATTTCGAACAGAACGATGCATTACAGTATGCGGCTCTGCGTAACATTTTACTGCGCAAGGGCAAGAGCGTTGAAATTCTGGCCAACTATGAGCCCGCTGTTCACTATGTAAGTGAGTGGTGGAAGCAGCTGTTCGGTGAGAGCGAAGGTAAAGACAACAAGGGTCTGTTCCCTGCAAGCGTGGATCTGACCACCGATCTGCATTCCATGGGTCAGTTCATTCAGGACGGTTCCCGTGTAATGTTCGAGACCGTTATCAACATTGACACTCCGAGAGAGGAGCTTACCATCGGCGAGGAGCCTGTAGATCTGGATGGTCTGAACTATCTGGCAGGCAAGACCGTTGATTTCGTAAATAAGAGCGCTATGAACGGAACCATTCTGGCACATACCGACGGTCAGGTGCCCAACTTCATGGTAACCGTTCCCGAAGTAAACGAGTTCTACCTTGGTGAACTGTTCTACTTCTTCGAGTTCGCCTGCGGTGTCAGCGGCTATCTGCTGGGAGTAAATCCTTTCAATCAGCCCGGTGTAGAGAGCTACAAGAAGAACATGTTCGCTCTGCTGGGAAAGCCCGGTTACGAGGCACAGAGAGAAGAACTGCTGAAGAGACTGTAATTGTTCAGCGCGGTTTTGCGAATGTGACTGAATCGTTACAACAGATCGGAAAGGTACGAAAGATGAAGATTGTTTTACTGGAGAGAAACAGCGCCGGCACGGATGTGCCGGTGGACTGCTTTAATGAATTGGGAGAAGTGACCAGCTACCCCAACACAGTTACCGCGGCAGAAGTAGCGGAGCGTGTGGGAGATGCGGATGTCATCGTCTGCAACAAAGCACCCATGCGGGAAGAAGCTCTGAAAAATTGTCCCAATGTGAAGCTGATCTGCGAGCTTGCTACCGGATACGATAACTGTGATCTGGAGTATTGCAAGTCCAGAGGAATCAAAGTGGCTAATGTGGTGGATTACTCCACTGCTATGGTAGCACAGCATACCTTTACACTGGCCCTGGCTCTGAGTCAGAAGCTGCCTTATTATGACACCTATGTCAAGTCCGGCGCCTACAGTGCGCAGGACCGATTCTCCAATTTTGACCAGCCTTTTTATGAATTGGAAGGTAAGACCTGGGGCATTGTAGGAATGGGTAACATCGGTAAGAGAGCTGCAGCAATCGCCACCGCTTTCGGCTGTAAGGTAATCTTTTATTCCATCACCGGCAAGAGCACCTGTACGGATTATCCGCAGGTGGATAAGGAGACGCTGTTAAGAGAGAGCGATTTTCTGTCCCTGCATTGTCCGCTGAGTGACCTGTCCCGCAATTTCATTGACAAGGTAGCTCTCCGGAAAATGAAGAAAACGGCGATTCTCATCAATGTGGCAAGAGGCCCCGTGGTGAACAACACGGATCTCTATGAGGCACTGGTGGCAGGAGAGATCCAGGCAGCAGGTCTGGATGTTCTGGAGAAGGAGCCGCTGGAGCTGTCCAATCCTTTAAGCGAATTGAAGGACAGCAACAAACTGATCATCACACCCCACCTGGCATGGGCCAGCGTGGAAGCACGTACCCGCTGCGTACAGGGTGTCTACGAGAACATCAAAGCATTTATGCGCGGTGAGAACCGGAACGTAGTAAATTTATAAACGATGTGACGGTACAGAATTTTATAAACAGTGATTAAGATATACACAAATGTCTTCGGAATGCTTGCATTTGAGAGGATATTTGTGTATATTTGTTATTTGTAGTTTAGCTATTCGGAAAGCTTTCAAAGAGCGATTTTGCGAATGGGGTTCTGAATAGTTTTGTTAACCTTAGCACAGAGAAATGAGGAACAATATGGTAGAAAAAATAAAAGCACTGTGGATCAAGTATGAAGAGATCATCGCATATCTGATCGTAGGCGGACTGACCACGGTCGTATCCTGGGCAGCAAAATTCCTGGCAAACTTCCTGTTATTTGACAACACAATGTACCCCACACCTTTCCAGAACATTGTATTAAGTGTTATCAACTGGACGGCGGGCGTCATTTTTGCATATTTTACCAACCGTAAGTTTGTATTCAAGAGCAACGCTCCGATGCTGTCAGAGGCACCGAAGTTCGTACTTTCCAGAGTATCCACACTGATCCTGGATATGGTAGTGATGCAGGTACTGACCGCAATCGGTGTAAATCTGCTGGTGGCAACCCTGATCTCCGCAGTTCTGGTCATTATTGGCAACTATGTCTTCAGTAAGCTGTTCGTATTCAACAAGAAAAAAGACGGCGAAGCGGAAGAAGCGAAATAAGAATATCGGTCTTTTAAAGGAATGTAAAAGCAGCCCGGAGACGGCAGAAAATCTGTCAGTCTTCGGACTGCTTTTTATGTGTGATGTATTATTACTGCTTATGCCAGATAAGCTTTCAACAATTCTAAAGTTGCGGCAACCGCATCCTTGTGGGAGCGTTCGTAACCGTGAGAAGCGTAGACACCGGGACCGATGAGACCGTGTCTTGCATCGATACCGGCGCTCAATGCGGCATCGGCATCGGAACCGTAGTACGGGTATACATCTGCGGCATAGTCGATATGATTCTCTTTCGCTGCCCGGATCAGACCTTTGACCACATCATAATGATAAGGTCCGTGGCCGTCCTTCACGCAGATGGACACCTGACGATCCGTGCATTCCAGACCCTCTCCGACACATCCCATATCTACGGACAGCAGCTCCTCCACATCCTCCGGAGCGGGAGCACAGGCACCGTGGCCCACTTCTTCGAAGACGGTAATGTGCTGGTAGACTTTGCGGGACAGCTTCAGATCTTCGTCTTTTACATATTTGGCAAAGCCCAGTAAAATAGCGGTGCTGAGCTTGTCATCCAGAAAACGGCTCTTGATGTAACCGGATTCGGTGATGCGGGTCCGGGGATCCATGCAGACAAAGGAACCGTTCTCGATCCCCAGTGCCTTGACATCTTCCTTGGAAGAAACCTTTTCATCCAGCAGAACTTCTACGGAATCGAAGGTTCGCTCGGATTTCTGGTAATCTCCGTTGACATGGATGGAAGCATCTGCCAGTTGTACAGTGCCTTCATATACCTTGCCGTCCAGCGTATAGATACGGCAGTTCTCGGTCTCGATATTGTTAGCATTTAACCCGCCGACTTTGGTCAGGCGGAGACGGCCGTTGCTCTTAATCTCTGCTACCATGCCTCCCAGTGTATCTACGTGAGCCATGGTCAGAACAGCGTTGCCCTTGCCACCGATCTCTACGAGTACACCGCCCTTTTTGGTCTTGACCGGCTTGTAGCCGAGGCGTTTGTATTCCTCACAAAGATAATCCGTGACCTTTTCGGTGAAGCCGGAAGGACTGTCGATAGCCAGCAGGGCTTCGGCCTGTTTTAAGATATATTCGATATATTTCTTTTCTTTTTTCATGTGAATGATCATGCCTTTCTATTACCTGCGAATTCTGTGCAGCAGGCATTATGTCTCATAAATATGGCAGTTGCCCGGATCAGATCCGGGGCATCATAGCCTCTACCAGTTTGGCGGAGTGCAGTGCTGCGGTCTTTTCAAAGGTAGGATAGTCCATCTCGGCACTGTCATCGGCTTTGTCGGAAATGGCACGGATGATGACAAAAGGAATGCCGTTCAGGTAAGCACCGTGGGCAATGGAAGCACCTTCCATTTCGGCACAGTCCCCCTGAAACTCTTTGATCAGGCGGTCCTTCACCTCTTTGCTGGAAATGAACTGGTCACCGCTGACCACACGTCCGGTATGAACGTGAATGTCCGGATTGACCTCCTGACAGGTGCTGGAAGCAACTTCGATAAGATGCTCATCTGCAAGGAATTCCCGACATCCCAGCTGGGGAACCTCCCCGGGCTGGTAACCGAAAATGGTGGCATCCACATCATGATGCAGAGCATCTCTGGAGATCAGGATGTCTCCGATATCCAGAGCAGCGTTTAATGAGCCTGCCACACCGGTATTGATGATGGCGGTAACCTGAAAGAGGTCTGCCAGAATCTGTACGCAGAGAGCGGCATTGACTTTGCCGACACCGCTGCGGACGATCACCACGGGAGTACCGTTCAATGTACCCTCATGAAATTCCATATTTGCCCTGGTAGTAATATTGGTGGTGGTCATGTGAGCCTTGAGAGTCTCCACTTCCAGCTCCATGGCACCGATGATTCCGATTTTTTTCATGTGTTTTTCCTGTTCTTTCTAAAATAATCAAATTATCATTCCGGATATACCAGACGGCTGTCGTCAATATTGTACAGCACATTATCCAGATAGCGTTTTGCCAGATAATTGGCCATGCCCAGATTCATATCCAGGTAGTTGCCGCAGTCTTTGGGAGAAGCACCGGGTACCTCGCCCTTGTAGTCGCGGATGAATTCGAACATTTCCACCATCAGAGGAACAATGTCTTTAGAAGAGAGATCACCGGCCAACAGCAGATAGAATCCGGTACGGCATCCCATGGGGCCGAAGTAGACGGTCTTGTCCTTATATTCCGGATGATTGCGCAGGAAAGTGGCGCCCAGATGCTCAATGGTGTGCACTTCTGCAGTATTCATCACCGGCTCCTCGTTGGGGCTGGTCATACGCAGATCGAAAGTAGTGATGACTTCTGCACCGATATGATCCTTGCGGGATACATAGACACCGGGCTGCAGCTTGATATGGTCAATGGTGAAGCTTGCGATTTTTTCCATGATATTCTCCATTCCGCGCAATCCTTGCGTTTGGTGATTGCGCTTTTTCTCTGCATAGTATACACTAATTTGATAGAAAAAGGAATAGCCGGAGGGATAAGTGTATGAAGCATTCAGCGGAATATTATATACAGCATCTGAAAATGGAGCCCCATGTGGAGGGCGGTTATTTTAAGGAATGCCTGTTGGAAAAAGAAGAGAGAAACCTGTGGAGCAGTATCTATTTCATGCTGGCGAAAGGGGAAGTGTCTCATTTTCATCGTCTGAAGTCGGACGAGGTATGGTATTACCACGACGGCAATGCCCTGACCATCTATATGATTGATGAGAGTGGAAAGCTCACAGCGGCCAAGCTGGGACTGGATCTGGAAAAGGGAGAAGTGCCCCAGGTACTGGTACCGAAGGGAATGATTTTCGGATCGGCCATGGAGGAAGAGGGATTCAGTCTGGTGGGCTGTATGGTATCCCCTTGTTTTAAATATGAAGAGTTTGAGCTGTTTGAGCGGAAAGAACTATTGAAAAAATATCCGGAACACAGCGAAGTGATCCTGCGTCTGACCAGAGAGTAAGCACTTACATTCACAAAGTAGTGTGATAAAGCGTTGCAATCTGTCATTTCGTGTGATATACTGGCTAAGCATGCAATAAGTGTGCGTAATATAGCGGTTCAAAGTTTTATTTATGGGAAATATGGTTTTGGACAGCGTAGATATGAGAGGGAGAAAAAATGAAAAAATTTGCCGGAATTATTGTAGCGGTACTGTTGGCTTTCAGCCTGGTAGGATGTGGCTCTGTAGACAGTGTTCTGCAGAATTTGTCAGGGATGACTTCTGGTGGTAGTGATGATGGTTATGTAGAAGGACGCATGGGAGATGTCATGAATACTTACTTCTTCGATTACTCTGTAAATAGTGCGTACACCTGTTATAACTATGAAGGATACACCCCATCTAGTGGAAATAAGCTGTTAGTTGCGGAAGTGACTGTCAAGAATACTGATCGTTCTACTATTACCATGTATGATGTCGATTTTCAGGTACAGTGGGGTGATGATGATAATGATGACGCATTCGATACACCGATTACCTACTATGGTAATACCGTAAGTGATGAGCAGCTGCCGGAAGAGTACGATCTGGGTGTCAATGAAGAAAGAACCGGTCTGTTGGTATTTGAAGTACCGGAAGATTCTAAAGATTATTCCATCTCTTATCTGGAGCAGTTTTCCAATGATACGGAGGGAGATGTTTTCTTTGTTTATTTCACAGCAGATAACAGGGAGGACACTGAGGAGACTCAAAGCACTAAAATTGAAAATATAGAGGAAATAAAAGCTGAAGAAGCAGAAGCAATAGCAAATAGTCAAAATACAGAAAAGAGAGAAGATAAATGGAGTGACTATCCCATTATAACAAATTTCCCCAATGAAACAGATGATTTTGATGAAAAAATTTTGGGACAATTAGATAAATGGAGAAGATATGTCAAAAAAATAGCGGCAACATATGATGCAATAGATGAAATTTGCGCTACAAAGCTTGGAACAGCAACTTTTGAACATATGAGTGCAGATAATGAGAGTGATTATCCGCCAGTGACCGATTTTATTGAAATAAAAACAGAGGGAGGCTATTCTCCTGAAGATTATGCAATTGTTGCTGCTATAAAATATATTGATCTTTATGTAAATGAAGGAAAAAGAGATCTTAATTATCGTGAAATTTTGGAAGGATTAACGTATGATGAAGTTGCTATAGATTACGCAGATATGGACGTCGTAGCAGGACTTTGGCATATATATTATGGATATTCGGATGAAGATTTTGAAGCAGAAATCAAACCGGAGTTTAACCCTATAATAGACCTGAAGGACTATCAAGGAACTTATGGGAAGGGGAGAACATGGGAAATAACAGATAGTGACGACGAGATGTTTTATAATGGAACGGATTATATATATTCCTTTTACAATCATGGGGTAGCTGATAACACCAGTGATCATGATAGAGGATTGTTGTGGCTGTTTGATAAAGATGGAAATTTGTTAGCTATTGAAGATATTAGAGGAATTTATGAATAAAGATTTTTAAAATTAAGTTGGAAGTGTTCTGCTCAATATATTTTTTGAACAGAACACTTTATTTTTAATTTATAATTATATAAT
>JBNMJR010000143.1:0-6986 GCA_050873925.1 Acetatifactor sp. | reverse complement strand
TCGAACCCTGGACACCCTGATTAAGAGTCAGGTGCTCTACCAACTGAGCTAGCGGTGCATTTCTTGTCTGTCGTTGTTGTGTCTCCCGCAACGACAAGACATATGTTATCACATGATTTTAAATAATGCAAGTACTTTTTCAAAAAAAATTAAATATTTTTTTCGATTTTTTTATATAATAGGTGAAATTAGTGATTTTTGCGGGCTTCCTGGCACTTTTTGCAGTAACCGTAAAGCTCTAATTTGTGTCCGGTAACGGTAAAATCTCCGGTATCCTGTTCCAGATGTACATGGGCAAAGGGGCAGCTGGGCAGGGGAATCCGCTTGTGACATTCCAGGCAGACCGCATAATGAGTGTGTTCTCCGCGGTTCAATTCATATACTACGGTACCGTCTCCCATAAAAGTGGTCTTCTCCACCATGCCGTGTTCTTCAAAGGTGGCCAGAATGCGGTAGATGGTGGATACAGCATAGTCGCTGCCTTCATGTTCTCTTTCAATACGGTTATAAATCTGCACGGCACTGAGGGGCTCTGTGGCTTCCTCCAGCACCTGATACACACATTTTCTCTGTTTGGTCCATTTCAGTCCCTTAGGATAAGAAATGTCGTTGTGTTCGCATTTATGTTCTTCCATAGATATCAGTCCTTTTATACCACGATTTCAAATCCGCAGTGCTTCCCAGCTCGAAACACTTCGTGTTCCTCGCTGGACGGGCGTCGCCCTATCAAAATTGGATCTGACTCTTATGCCTGCAAGCAGTCAAAGAGTCAGATCTCAATTTTGGCACTGCTCGTGCCTACAGCCATTCTATCACACATCCCATGAAAACGCCAATCACATATAAAATTCCCACAATTTTCAGATTTTCCTTCTTATCCGGGTTCACACGGAACAGCACCAACAGTCCTACTCCGGCGCCTACCAGCAGCCCGGACATCATGGCTCCGAGACTGATCACCTCTTTCAGATATAACTGTGTCACGGTCACGGAGGCTGCACAGTTCGGGATCAGCCCCACCAGTCCTGCCAGCACAGGACCCAGTACCGGACGGTTCAGGATCAGATTGGCCAGAGCGTCTTCTCCTACGAAGTGCAATACCAGATTCAGTACAAATCCGATAATCATAATGAAGAAAGTGATCTGTAGCGTATGCTTCACTGCAGACAGGAATATGCCGTCCTGCTCGCAGTGACAGTTGTCGTGCTCGCAGATCTCGTGGATATGCTCCTGCTCAGCGTGGTCTTCCTCCGCATGGTCATGATGATCATGGTGATGTCCCGCATGGCCGTAATCGTCCTCCTCTGCTTCCTGTCCATGTCCACTATGTGCAGCGTGTCCATGATTATGCCCATGTCCCGCGTGGTCGTGATGCATCTTTTGCTCCCGGACCAGCAGGTCGATCAGGAATCCGGCAACTGCTCCGATCACCGCTTTTGCTGCCAGCACGCCCAAAACGAATCGAATATCCATCTTCTCCGAAATCAAAATCGGCAGCATCTCATCCGAAGTGGAAAGATAAATGGCGATCAGCGTTCCCAGTGTGATCACCCGGCCCGCATACAGGTTGGAGGCTGCTGCCGAGAATCCGCACTGGGGCAGTACGCCTGCCACACCGCCGATCAGCGGCCCCAGTTTCCCGGCCTTCCGCACCATGTGGGTAGTCCTCTCGCCAGCCTTATGCTCCAGATATTCCATGGCCAGATAGGTCAGGAACAAGAACGGTACCAGCTTTATGCTATCAATTAAGGTATCTAAAATAACTTCTGACATGATTCTTACCTTTCATACTTGAACATATAATCACATAATCTTTCTAAATGCAAATGCAACTCATTCGCATTTAGAACTATAACACATTTTTCCCACTTGTCAATATTTTATTTATGAAAAATGTGTACTATATGCTATATTATGATAAGTTACGAAAAGTAAGAGAATACACATCCGGTACCTTTTACATTTCTTTTATGGGAAATGTCACCTGCCAGTTTCCTTCATGAAAACCTTCCGACACCACAAAATCCCCCAATAACCGACAATTCCGTAACTCTTCCCGCGGAATCTGAAATACCGCATCTCTGTAATCGATCCGGTTCTCCCCGGTTCCCTCACGGAAGCTGATGCTTCCCACTTCCTCTATGGTCTCCCCAGCCTCATTTTGCAGGAAAAAGAAACCATGATTGTCATTGTCCAGAGGATTTTCCACCGCATATTGTATATGAAGTTCTCCGTCAACATAACCAATGCCGGTAAAATTTACACCCTCCACCGGGAAAGCCGGATCCGCAGGCTGCGGCACCAGTACACGATATCCCTGCACTGCCTTTTCCGTTGTCTCTGTATCTGACATTTCTGTCACAAGTCCGCTGTATCCCGTCATTGTCCCTCCCTTGGCAGGGCTGTCAACATATTGGTACTGCGCATCTGTCACTTGTGTCAGATCTACGGGGATTTCTATATTTTCATAGTTCTGCTTATGACTGAGATACCCTCCTACGGAAAATGTCAGCTTCTCTCCCTTGATCTTGCGGCCTTCCTCCTGTGTCACTGTGATCAGATAGGTCAATGTATGGCTCTCCGGATCATATCCCACCTTCCGGCAGCTCCCTGTGGCACAGCCGGGCGTATGGATCGAATAGCTGTCATAGAGGTCCGTAGTCTCATCCAGCCGGTCTCCCTCCAGATCCCGGAATGTAATATAAACCTCCGCCGTTTCTTCATGAATGTATGCCGCTACCACTTCCATACGAATGCCATCATATTCATCTGCCATCTGCACCGGCCGGTAAAACTGTGCCACAGACGGGGACACCTGATACATCAGTTCATAGATATTGGGAAATGTTCCGGCCAACACCGGAAGACTGATATTTACTGCAATTAAAAGTGCAGCTGCCACAGCAATTCCTCTTCCCCATCGCCTGTTACGGCTCTGTTTCCCCTGTGTTTCCGTAAGCAGTCTCCCCAGCAGTTCTTCGGAAGGCTGCACCTTTTCATTCCATTCCTGATATCTGTCCTTAAAAAGCATAGTCATCACCCAGCACCTCCTTCAGCATTGCCCGCGCCCTCGTCAGCTGCGTCCGTATGGTGGATTCCTTCCCGTGGAGCAGTCCCGCGATCTCCGCCACCGACATTTCCTCATAATAAAACAGATGTATGACCTGCCGGTATTTCTCCGGCAATTTTTGCAGCTCCCGATAGAGCAACAGATCCTCCTTTTCCTCAAAAGGAACATCCTCTGTCAGTTCGCCCACCTGCCGTCTCCAGAAGGAGCGCAGCATGGAGTTGCAGCAATTTAACGTCACCCGCAGCAGCCACGCCTTCCGGTGTTCCTCCGAAGTAAATTCCGGTGCCTTATGTAAGTACCGTAAAAATACCTCCTGGGTGATCTCCTCTGCATCCTCCCGCCTGCCCGTCCGGGCAAAAGCCAGCCGGTATACCATTTTGTAATAACGTTGGATCACTTCTTCTGCGGTCAGATTCTCCATGTTCCCTCTCCCTGTGTCTTTTGTAAATGAGGCTCTCGTTTCAAGCCTTATACTAATAATACGGTGGAGCACAGAGAAAAGCTACATTTCAGTAACAAAAAACAGAGCCTCCTTCAAAAGAAGCCCTGTTCCTATACTTACACCGTTAAAATAAATCTTTTTTATACCGGATGGAATCTTCCTCCGTAATCTGTCGGATCACACGGCAGGGATTGCCAGCTGCCAGCGAATTGGCAGGGATATCTCTCGTCACAACACTTCCGGCTCCAATCACACACCCCTCACCGATGTTCACGCCTCCGGTAATCATAACATTGCTGGCAATCCAACAATTAGAGCCGATAGTAATAGGCTTACCATATTCGTCATCATACATCGTTCCATCCTTCTTCTCTTTCATATTGCGCTCCTGCCATCGGAATGGATGCATAGGTGTCGCAAGTGTGCAGTTCGGTCCAAAGTACACATTGTCCCCAATAGTTACCTGACAGGTATCCAGCACTGTGAGATTAAAATTTGCATAACATTTCTCGCCAAAAGTTGTAAACACTCCGTAATCAAAATATACAGGTCCCTGCAAATAAGTTCCCTTTCCCTGATGTGGCACAAGTTCTTTGATAATGCTGTTGCGTAATTCCTCTTCATCCTCAAATACATTATTATAACGCTGCGATAACTTGTGTGCCTTAAGCCGCAGCTTTGCCAACGTCTCATCGCTGCAATCATAAATTTTTCCTGCCAGCATTTTCTCTTTTTCTGTCATTCTCTTCATCCCTTCCCTGCATATATGCTGAATCTGTAGCTATTATACATACTTATCGGTTATAATACAATCTCGCCCTGTATAGTACAATGGTCCGAAGCATTTCCCACATGAATGATAAATTTCCCGGGTTCCACGGTAAACGCTTTTTTCTCCACGTCATAGAAGGAAAATGCGCTCTCTCCCAGTTCCATGATAACCTCCTTGCTTTCACCGGGCTGTAAAAATACTTTGCTGTAAGCCCTCAGTTCCTTCTCCGGACGCTCCACACAGCACTCACAGTCCGTCACATAGCACTGTACGACTTCGGCTCCCGCCATTTCCCCGGTATTGGTTACCTTCACTTTCACCTGACACCCTATGCCGGTCTGCGGATCTGTCACCGGAATCAGCTGTAACTCATCGATTGCAAAGGTCGTATAAGACAATCCATGTCCGAAAGCAAATGCCGGCGTGATCTTTTCCTTTTCATAATAACGGTATCCCACAAAAATACCTTCTTCGCAGACGATTCTGTCTTCTCTGCCGAACTGTCCGTTTTTTGCTGTCACGGTATCCGCATACCGGACCGGGAAAGTCTCCGGCAGCTTCGCGCTGGGATTGACCCTTCCCAGCAGGATCTCGGCCAGCGCATCCCCTGTCTCCATACCGGTATAATAGCACCATACCAGTGCTTTGACACGATCTCTCCACGGCATCTCCACGGGAGATCCCGCTACCAGTGTCACAATGGTATCCGGCTGAATGTCCAGTAATGCCTCGACCAGCGCATCCTGCCCGTAAGGCAGCTTCATATCCGCACGATCTCTACCCTCCACATCATAGTCATGATTCAGTCCGCCGACGAAAATGACTTCATCCGCCGTCTTTGCCAGTTCACAGGCCTCCCGCAACAGCTTTTCCCTGTTTTCTTCGATTTCCTTACGCAGTGCCTGCTGCTCAGGACTTTCGGAGTCCTGCTCATTCATTACCTGCCGTTCCAGACTGGATTCCTGCCAGTTGACCTCGTTGACGTCCTTTTTGCCGGGGATATAGTAGCCCTGCGCATAGACAACCTCCACATTACCACCCAGCGCCTTTTTCAGACCCAGCAACGGTGATATTTCATATAAAGCCTTGATCTCTGCGCTTCCTCCACCTCCGGCATGATTATGCTCGGCATTATGCCCGATGACAGCAATACGACGTTTCTTAGGTGCACGGTTCGGCTCTCCGGCAGGAACCATCCGCAGACGATCCTCCGTAATGGGAAGTACGTGATCCTCATTTTTCAACAACACAATGGCTTCTCTGGCAGTGTCCAGATTCCCCTGCCAGTGTTCCGGTACATCATAACTGCCAGTCTTACGCTCCGCCGCCTCCGGTCCGATCATCTTCAACCGGAACATCATTCGCAGGATATTCCGCACTTTTTCATCGACTGACGCTTCTGTCACTTCTCCGTTTTTCACAGCTTCCAGCAGCGGTTTTGCGAAGAAATAATCGTCAAAATCATAGGTTACGCTCATTTCAATATCCAGTGAGCTCTCCGCCGCTTCCTTCGTGGTATGTACGGCTCCCCAGTCACTTATGACGGTTCCGTCATATCCCCAGTCACGACGCAGGATATTATCCAGGAGCTCTTTGTTCTCGCTGCAATGAACGCCGTTCAGTTTATTGTAGGCATTCATAAGGGAATAACTGCCCCCTTCCTGTACCGCAGCCCGGAATCCCGGCAGGTAGATCTCCTGCAAGGTTCTCTCATCCACGACAGTATCCACCCAGAGACGCTCCGTCTCCTGACAGTTCAGTGCAAAATGTTTCACACAGGCTGCCACATCATTCTCCTGTACCCCATGGATAAAGGGAACCGCCAATGTCCGGATCAGGTACGGGTCCTCACTCATATATTCAAAATTGCGCCCGCACAGGGGATCCCTCTTGATATTGATGCCGGGTGCCAGGATCACATCCTTGCCGCGGCCTCTCGCTTCCGCTCCCAATGTCCGACCGCTTACATAGGCTCTCTCCGGGTTCCAGGTAGCCGCCACCGCACTGTTGCTGGGGCCGTAGGATACATAGTCATCGGAATGCCCCACCGGAATCCAGCTGTCATCCGGGAATTCATTTCGTACTCCCATGGGGCCGTCAGACATTTTTACTGCCGGGATTCCCAGCCGCTCCACCGCTCCGGTACGGAACAGTCCGGCGCCGTGGATCATGGTGATCTTCTCCTCCAGTGTCAGTTCCTTTAAAATTTCTTCTATTTGTGTCGTATAGGTTTCTTTGGGCTGTTTCATCGTATTCCTCCATTACCTTTATTGATTTACAGTTTTACAGATTTTGCGTTTCCTGACCCGCCGTCATCCGACGATTTCTCCGTTTTTTACAGATTACCACTTTTACAGCAGAAATACTTGCATTATAGTCACTCATAATTGACTTATTTCTACTTTATCCTATATACTGAATCTGACACTTTCATTTTGAGATCTTCTCCGGAGAGCAGGAGGTTAAGATATGTATTTAGAATTAAAAGAAGACCGCTCCCAGGTCACCAGGGAGCAGCCCTTTTGCTGTTATCACAATTATAATATGACCTATCCGTTCCAGATCCCCGTGCACTGGCATCCGGAGATCGAGATCCTCTACGTGATCCGCGGCCCGTTGAAGGTCATTATCGAAGGCGAAGAGTACACCGGTACCCAGGGGGATACCTTCTGCGTCAACCCCGGGGAATTGCACTTCATGGA
>JBNMJR010000142.1:0-6988 GCA_050873925.1 Acetatifactor sp. | reverse complement strand
AAGGTTTATTTTACGCTATGTTCTTGGAAAAATCATCTGTTTTTAAGTAGTTTTCGAATAGAAAAATCCCTGTCCACCATGCGGACAGGGATTGACCAGACATTTACTTCGACAAACCGGAATTCACTTTGTCATTTGACCAAAAGTCTCCAAATAGGAAAAACATTCCCCAAAAGAACAACCTTCTGCTAAAATGTTAAAATAAGAACAAAGTAAAAAAGAACAAAGTAAAAAAGAACAAAGTAAAAAAGAACAGGAACATACCATGGAACCATATTACTATCAGAAAATGAACAAACCCCAGCAGGCCGCCTACCACGCCATGCAGCAGGGAGTGCTGGCACTGGCAGATGAGATCCAGCTGCCGCGGATTCCGGCGGAGAAACTGTATGATGTATTTTTCCGGCTGCGGCTGGATCACCCGGAGATCTTCTGGGTGGTGAGCTATCGGTACAAATATTATCAGGACTCCCCCAACATTATCTTCGTGCCTGAGTATCTGTTTGAGAAAAATAAGATAAGAGAGCATCAGAAAGCCATGCAGTCCCGGGTGGAAAAGCTGGCAAGACCCGCCGCAAAGCTCACGGAATGGGAAAAAGAGAAGTACATTCACGATTTTATCTGTGAAAATATCACTTACGATAAGCTGAAAAAGCCCTATTCCCATGAGATCATTGGGCCGCTGGGACAGGGCGTGGGCGTCTGCGAGGGAATTGCCAAATCGGTGAAAGTGCTCTGTGATGCGCTGGGCGTGTGGTGTGTGATCGCCATTTGCGGCAACAACCCGGAGAAAGGAATCAGGTACCGTCACACCTGGAATATTGTGCGGATCGGCGGGCAGTATTATCATCTGGACGCCACCTTTGACAATACGCTGGGAAAACATCAGGATAAATCAGACACGCCAGCAGAGATTCGCTACGACTATTTCAATCTGGGAGACAAAGCGGTATTCCGGGATCATGAGCCGTTGATCGCTCCGGCACCCGGCTGTCCGGACAATGACCATTTTTATTACAAGGAGAAAAAACTTTCCTTTACGAAAACGGAAGAAGTATATAAAAGAGCGCAGCAGATGGCGAAGAAAGGCCGGGCTCTCACCTTCCAGTGGCGTGGCGGATATCTGACCAGAGAAGTCTTGCAGGAGTTGCTGGAGCTGATCCGCAAAGCAGGCGAGGAGCGGCAGAAGACCGCCCGGATCAGTCTTAACTGGCCACAGGCGGTCATTCATTTCAGCTATGTGGAAAATGCAGGCGTCCCGGAGCCGGAGGTCGTCATGGAAGATGCCAACGAAGGAGAACAGTTCGACACCGGGGAATAAGTGCACCGGATTATTTCAGGGCACACTCCCGGAACAGCGCATTTACTGCCAGTTTATAATCACTGACATCCGTGGCTTTGCGGATCTTTTTCACGTATTTGTCCGGAGATTCGAAACTGCGGCTTAAGAAAGTCCAGAGATCCTTCATTTTATAGAGAGTATTGGTATCACCGGACATAATTACCTGATAACCGGTCAGGAGGGAATTGTGGAATTCTTTCAAAACAGCCAGACGTTCTTCCGAAGACGGCAGGGAAAAATCTTCCGCGTCAACGGAAGCAGCCCTCAACTGCTGCAATAGTCCCGGATTCTGCAAGATTCCCCGGCCGATCATGACCGTATCGATCATGGGAAGCTGCGTCAGAATCTGCGTAAGCGACTCCGGAGAGGTAATATCCCCGTTATAGCACAGCGGACATTGCAGGGCTTCGACCGCCTCTGCAAAAGCCTCCAGATGGGGAGTTCCCTTGTAGCCTTCCTTTTGCAGTCTGGGATGAATGATCAGCTCCTTCATGGGGAATTTTTGATATATTTTAAGCAACGGCGCCCACTCATCCAAATATTCCATGCCGATGCGTGTTTTAATGGAGATTTCCAGTTGGCATTTCTCAAAAATTTCGTCCAGAAAAACTTCCAGTTCCCGGGGCGTTCCCAGGAAGCCGGCACCACGGTTTCTTGCCACTACCGTTCCGGAAGGGCAGCCCAGATTCAGATTGACCTCATGGTAGCCGTATCCGGCCAGCTGTTCCGCCAGCGACAGGAATTCCTCCGCTTTATTGGTCAGAATCTGCGGCACCGTGCACATGCCTGCATTATGCTCCGGCAGCACATCGTTGCGTTCTCTGCTGTTCATGTGCCGGTTGGAGATAAACGGGGTAAAATATTTGTCCATGCCGCCGTAATAGCGGTTCCAGTTGGTGCGGAAATTATAAGTGGTCAGTCCCTCCATGGGGGCGAGATAATATTTCATAAAAAATGTATGCCTTTCCGTAACCTGTAAGTATTCCACTGCATTTGCAAAATCCTCTATGCAGAGATATTCTCAATAACAGGATTGCCCTTTACATGACTATAAACAGTTACTATTATAATAGAGATAGCGAAAATTGCAAAGAAAACCGCAAAGATCCTAAAAGAAAGCGGTTGGAAGAAGGAATAAAGATCATGACGGAAAAAACAGAAAACAATACCATAAAACGAACCACCGACGAACGCACCCAGCAGGAAATCACCATCTCCGGAAATCCCGGGAAACCCACTGGGGAAGATGGGGAGAAGATGCTGCAACGCATGAATGAAAGCCACTACGCAGTGACCGGCTGGGCGCTGGAACATTGGAAGATCCGGGAGAGTGACCGGATTCTGGACGTCGGCTGCGGCGGAGGTGCGACGCTGAAACGCATGAGCGAACAGGTACGCGACGGTCACCTGACAGGGGTGGATTATTCTGCCACATCGTTGGAGCTTTCCGGGAAAACCAATGCAGAGGCACTGCAACAGGGTAAAGTGGATCTCGTGGAGGCATCCGTGGAAAAGCTGCCCTTTGCAGACAATGCTTTTGACAAGATCATCACGGTGGAAAGCTTTTATTTTTGGCCGGATCCCGCGGAGAATCTGAAAGAGGTCTACCGGGTATTGAAGAAACAGGGAACCTTTTTACTGGTAGCCGACATTTACCAGAAGGAGGATCTGCCGGAAGCGGTGCGGGAAAACATTCAGAGATTCCATCTGTTCAATCCCACACCGGAAGAATTTCGGGAACTGCTGGAAAGTGCAGGATTTGAAGAGGTGCGGATCCACTTAAAGGACGGCGAGGACTGGATCTGCGCGGAAGGGCACAAATAAGCAGTAGAACTCTTCGGAAAAACGCAAAAACCGGGTGGAAGTCCGAAACGGAACACGATAGAATCAGAAACGTAAGAAATTTGAAAAGTATCCATGAAAAGATTCAAAGGAGAAAACAATAACCATGTATAATCAGAATTATAAAGTAGAACTTCCCCAGTTCCCGGACCGGGAAGTGTCCATAGCAGAATACGGCGCGAAAAGCGGCGATTTGCAGATCGAGACCGGCAGACACAATGCGGAGGCCATCAACCGTGCGATCCGTGAGGTGTCGGAGCAGGGCGGCGGTACGGTAAGAGTTCCCGCAGGCATCTGGGCGGTGGCTCCGATCCGGCTGTTAAGCGGTGTCAATCTGCATCTGGACAGTCAGGCTATGTTAAAATTCACCAAGTCCAAAGAAGACTATCCGCTGCGGATCACCAGCTATGAAGGTCAGGACTGCATCCGCACCGTATCTCCCGTTACCGCGGAAAATGCAGAAAATATTGCTATCACCGGAGAAGGTATCATTGACGGCAGTGGTGATAAATGGCGTCCGGTCAAGAAGTTTAAGATGACGGAAAAGCAGTGGGATGCGTTGTTTACCATCAGCCCTTATGTGCTGGAGACGAAAGAGACAGCGATCTGGATGCCCACAGAGTCTATTTTAAAAGGAAACCATCACAACATTCAGGGAACCACCCGGGAGGCACTGGCTGCTGCGGCACCCTATTATGATTTTTATCGTCCGGTGATGATCAGTCTGCGCCATTGCAAAAAGGTACTTCTTCAGGGCGTAACGTTCATGAATTCTCCGGCGTGGAATATCCACCCCTATTTCTGTGAGAACCTTACCGTGGAGCAGGTACAGGTCCGCAATCCCTATTATGCCCAGAACGGTGACGGCATTGATGTGGAATCCTGCACCAATGTGCATATCCATCACAGTGTTTTTGAGACCGGGGATGATGCCATCTGCATGAAGTCCGGTAAAAATGCCATTGCCCGCGAGATCGAGGGCCCCTGTAGCAACATTTACATCCATGACTGTCTGGTGAACGAAGGCCACGGCGGTTTCGTCATCGGCAGTGAGATGTCCCGCGGAGTAAAGGATATTCTGGTGGAGAACTGCACGTTTGCGGGAACCGATGTGGGTGTCCGTATGAAGAGTGCACTGGGCCGAGGCGGTGTGGTGGAAAATATCACTCTCCGCAATATCCACATGAGTGAGATCAAGGGAGAGGCAGTGATCCTGACCATGTCCTACGTTCTCAATTCCCTGAACCGGGAGGAGACCATTGCCATGGAGAATGAGGAGGATATCCCGTATTTCAGAGATCTGTTTATGGAAAATATGGAAGTCACCGGTTGTAGACAGTTTACGAAGATCGAACCTTTGCAGGGCAGACCGGAGACGATTCGGAATGTAGTCGTCAACGGGCAGAAACTGGCGTAAGTGTCCAGATTCGGAAAACAGCTTTCCGGTGTCCGGAGAAGAAAACTACGAAACATAACAGGAGGTAACGATTATGCCATGTACAACCATATTAGTAGGAAAAAAGGCGTCTTATGACGGATCCACCATGATCGCCCGCAACGACGATTCCCCCTCGGGACAGTTCACACCGAAGAAATTCGTCGTGGTGCATCCCGAAGAACAGCCGAAAAAATATAAATCCGTGCTTTCCCATGTGGAAATCGATCTGCCGGAGGAGCCTTTACGTTATACCGCAGTGCCCAATGCACTGGACGGAGAGGGTATCTGGGCGGCGCACGGTGTCAATGCGGCAGGTGTGGGCATGACGGCCACAGAGACCATCACTTCCAATGCCAGAGTTCTGGGAGCGGATCCGCTGGTGGAATATGTTCCGGCAAAGGACGGTGCGGAAGAGATTCCCGGCGGCATCGGAGAAGAGGACATCGTGTCTCTGGTGCTTCCTTATATTCACAGCGCCAGAGAGGGCGTCACACGTCTGGGAGGCCTGTTGGAAAAATATGGCACCTACGAGATGAATGGGATTGCTTTTTCCGATAAAAATGAGATCTGGTGGCTGGAGACCATCGGCGGCCATCACTGGATTGCCCGCAGAGTGCCGGACGACGCTTATGTGGTGATGCCGAACCAGTTTGGAATCGATGCCTTTGACCTGGAAGATGCCCTGACGGAGCAAAAGGAGTATATGTGTTCTGCGGATCTGAAAGAGTTTATCGAAAAGTACCATCTGGATCTGTCACAGAACGGCAGTTTTTCCGCCAGAGATGCCTTCGGCAGCCATGACGATTCCGACCATGTATACAATACCGCAAGAGCCTGGTATATGCTGCGGACCCTGAATCCCCGGACAAAAATCTGGGATGGCCCGAATGCGGAGTACACGCCGTTTTCCGATGATCTGCCCTGGTGCATGGTACCGGAGAAGAAGATTACGGTGGAGGATGTGAAATATGTGCTGTCTTCCCATTATCAGGGAACACCCTACGATCCGTATGCAGCCTACGGAGATAAGTCCATGCGGGGAGCTTACCGCTCCATCGGCATCAACCGGAATGACGTCATGACCCTGATCCAGATGCGCCCGGAGGACGAACCGGTTCAATGGCTGGCACTGGCCTCTAACGCCTTTAATGTACTGGCACCTTTTTATACCGGTATCGACCGGACCCCGGAGTATTTATCCGGAACCACCGGAAAAGTCTCCACGGAGAACTTCTACTGGATGAGCCGTATGATCGCGGCCATGGCAGATGCTTCCTACAATAAATCCGTGTTCCATATCGAGCGCTATCAGGAAAATGTGGCGGCGAAGAGCCATGAGATACTGAATCACTACGATGCATTGCTGGCACAGGAGCCCGATGAGGAAAACCGCAGAAAATTACAGGAAGAAGCTAACGAGAAGACGGCCGAAATGCTGCGGGAGGCAGCAGCCGACACGTTGGATAAGGTGCTGTATGAACTCAGCGGACAGATGAAAAACGCCTATGCCAGATCAGATGCGTAAACTGTCACCCAAGCAGGAACCGCAGGATCTGCATTGAGAGAAAGAAAAACAGAAAATAGAAATCTATAGGAAAAACAGCAGATTCCCGGGAAGGGACTGCTGTTTTTCGTTTATGAAAATATCTCATTGACAAAGCAAAAATGTTTTCATATAATTACCGAAGATAATTACTTAAGGTAACTATAAGAGCGAATCAAAGGATAGAAAAAGCTATCAGAGAGGAAAAGAATGACGGTTCAGACGATAAAACGAATGTTGGATGCCTGCTATCAGGCAAAACGGATCCGGGAGATGCTTCCGGGGCTGCCCTCGGGCGTGACACCTTCTTATATTCATTTTCTGGATGTGATCCAGATTCTGGAACGACAGGGTGTCGCTGTGAAGATTTCAGATATCAGCGATTATTTGAACATTCCCCGACCCGGTGTGACCCGGACTGTGAAGGAGATGGAAAAAAAGGGATATCTGCGGAAAACGAATGCGGCGGAGGATGGCAGGATCACTTATATTTCCCTGACCGAAGAGGGACGAAAGCTGTCGGAAAAATATAACGAGAATTATTTTTCCGGTCTGGCACCGTATCTGGTGGGTATTTCCGAAGCAGATGCGGAGACGATGATACAGACGATAGAGACCTTTTATCAGGTGATGTGCGAAAGGAGAGAGTATTTTGAAAAATAAAGAAAACGACAGGATGGATTTTACACAGGGAAGCATTTTGAAAAAGCTGCTTCGCTTTATGGTTCCTATTTTGGGAGCATTGATACTGCAGGCAGCATACGGTGCGGTAGATCTGCTGGTGGTAGGCCGGTTTGGTACGACTTCGGGACTTTCCGGCGTT
>JBNMJR010000141.1:0-7053 GCA_050873925.1 Acetatifactor sp. | reverse complement strand
GCAGTGGATCTGCTGGTGGTGGGACGCTTCGGCTCCACTTCCGGACTTTCCGGGGTATCCACCGGCAGTCAGGTGCTGAATCTTGTGACATTTGTGGTGACCCAGCTGGCCATGGGTATCACCGTGCTGATCGCCCGGTATCTGGGAGAGAAGAAAGAGGATCAGATCGGCAGCATCATTGGAGGAGGAACCGTTGTATTTGCGGCCATTTCATTGGTACTGTTCGTAATCATGGTGTGCTTTGCCCGCCCGATCGCTGTACTCATGCAGGCGCCGGAAGAGGCGATAGGCCTGACCGCTGCCTATATCCGGATCTGCGGCGCCGGAATCTTTTTTATTGTAGCATATAATGTATTGTCAGCTATTTTCCGTGGACTGGGTGACAGTAATTCTCCGCTGTTGTTTGTATTCGTGGCGTGCATTGTCAATATCGTGGGTGATCTGGTGCTGGTGGCGGGACTGGGTATGGATGCCATGGGAGCAGCACTGGCCACTGTTTTTGCACAGGCATTAAGTGTACTGTTTGCCATTGTAAGACTGATGAAAAAGGGACTGCCCTTTACCATTACCAGACAGGATTTTCGTTGGAATCCCCAGTGTGGTAAGTTCCTGCAGATCGGACTGCCGTTAGCCCTGCAGGAGTGCCTGACCCAGGGATCCTTTTTGGCATTGTGTGCTTTTGTCAATCGCCTGGGACTGGAAGCTTCTTCCGGCTACGGTGTGGCCTGCAAGATCGTCAACTTTGCCATGCTGATCCCCAGCGCCCTGATGCAGTCTACCTCTTCCTTCGTATCACAGAATGTAGGTGCCGGAGAGCAGAAGCGCGCAAAGAAGACCATGTTCACCGGTATCGGCATCGGACTTCTGGTGGGATGTTTCGCTTTTGCACTGGTGTTCTTCAAGGGAGATCTGTTGTCAGGCATTTTCTCCACGGATGCGGCAGTGGTGCAGAGAGGGTATGAGTACCTGAAAGGTTTCGCTCCGGAGACTCTGGTAACCGCAGTGTTGTTCAGCATGATGGGTTATTTTAACGGTAATGGCAAGACTGTGTGGGTCATGACTCAGGGCCTGATCCAGACCCTTCTTGTCCGTCTTCCTTTCGCTTACTACATGAGCATCCAGCCGGATGCCAGCCTCACCAATATCGGTCTTGCGGCTCCTGTCTCCACGGCGTTTGGCATTGTGCTGAATGTAGTATTTTTCCTCTATCTGGAACATGCCGCGAAGCACAGTAAATAGAAAGTCCTGTTGTCTCCCGTCACCGACTTGTTGTATACTTATTTTTATGACAACGAATAGACAGACATAGAACTACTTTCACAGGAGTAAAAAAGTGCGTTATCAGATCAGACATGCAAAAGTCCAGTACGGCGGGGATGTCATACTGGAGGATGTGAATTTTGAAATACATGACAAAGAGAAAATTGCCGTAGTCGGCAGAAACGGCTGCGGCAAAACTACGTTACTGAAATTGATCGCCGGGGATCTGACCATGAGTAACCCGGACAGCGATGAGGACTGCGGTATCACCATGGCGGGCCGCCAGGAGATTGGGTTCTTACGACAGGTGAATTTCACTGATACGGAAGTGACAGTGGAAGAGGAAATCAAAAAAGCTTTCGCCCCGGTATTTGCCTGTGAAGAACGGATGCATGAACTGGAAGAACAGATGCGTCTTACGGGAGAGCCGGACCTGGCTCTGACCAATGAATATGACAGTTTACAGCGCAAAATGGAAGCCCTGCGGGGCTATTCCTGGCGGCAGGATATGGAGACCATGTTTCAGCGTTTCGGTTTCCCACTGGAGGATCTGACACGCCCTGTCGGCAGCTTTTCCGGAGGACAGCAGACCAAGGTAGCCTTCATGAAACTGCTGCTGGGCCGCCCGGATATCATGCTTCTGGATGAGCCCACGAACCATCTGGATCTTCCCACCATCGAATGGCTGGAGGGGTATCTCAAGACCTACGACAAGGCGGTGGTCATCGTATCCCATGACCGGATGTTCTTAGACCGCGTCATTGATGTGACCTACGAGATCGAATATCACCGGATGAAGCGTTACGCCGGCAACTATACAGCATTTATGCAGCAGAAAGAAGAAGCCCTTCGCAAGCAGGAGAAGGACTACGAGGAACAGCAGAAAGAGATCAAACGTCTGACCGACTGGATCGAAAAATGGAAAAACACCCCCACCAAGGTAGCGGCCACCCATTCCAAACGGATGGCGCTGGAACACATGGTGAAGATCGAGAAGCCGAGACATTTTGATACGAAGGCATTCCACGGCCGCTATGTGCCCCGCATCGAAAGTTACACTAATGTGGTACAGGCAAAAGAACTTCAGATCGGCTATGACAGCCCGCTTAGTACGGTATCTTTTCTATTACAGAAAAAAGAGCGCCTTGCCATCATCGGTGAAAACGGCAAGGGAAAATCCACACTTTTAAAGACACTGGTAGGTCAGATTCCACCCCTTGGCGGGGAATTTAAGTTCGGACAGAACGTGGAATGGGCCTATTTTGACCAGCAGAAGGCAGTACAGGAAAAGGTGGATCCCGAACAGACCGTCATGGAGAATTTCTGGGCGGACTATCCGGAGTATCTGCGGGAAGAAGTACAGAGCGCACTGGGCGGCTTTCTGTTCTCCGGGGAAGAGGTGCAGAAGAAAATGGGACAGCTCTCCGGTGGAGAGAAAGTGCGCCTGGCACTGTGCATAATGTTCCAGACCAGACCCAATCTTCTGATCCTGGATGAGCCTACGAACCATATGGATATCATCGGTAAGGAAGCGCTGGAACAGATGCTTCGGGAATATGAGGGTACCGTACTGTTCGTGTCCCATGACCGTTACTTTATCAGCCGGATCGCCACCGGTATTCTGGAATTCGAGGGCGGAAAAGTCACCCGGTACAGCGGCACCTATGAAGAATATCTGGAACAGAAGGCAAAGCTTGCGGGAATGTCGGACAGATTCGGTACAGCAAACGGAGGAAAAATGCAGAAATCCGGAGCTGCATCAAAAGACGGCATTACGTCGGGCACACCGGCAGGAGAATGGACGACTGCAAAAAAAGAGCCGACCCTGAACGATGTTTTCGACAAGAAGACCTATTATAACCCCGGTAAGATCCGTTCCAGCTTACAGCGCCAGCTGGAAAAATACGAGCGCCTTCTGTCCGAAAGCGAACAAAAGCTGTCGGAACTGCAATTACAGATCCTCGATCCGGCACTGTCCAGCGACTATTCGAAGCTGATGGAGATCCAGAATGCCATCGATGCCGAGGAGAAAAATCAGGAGAGCCTTCTGGAGCGGATGCTGGAGACAGAGACCGATCTGGAAGAACTGGATGCGGACGAACAGGAATAAGAGAAACGATAAATTCAGACAGAAACGGGAAACAAGTTAAAATGGCACGAGAACGAGACCTTACGACCGGCAGCATCACAGCCGGTCTTTGGGCGTTTGCCCTGCCCCTGATGATGGGGAATGTGATGCAGCAATTCTATAATCTGGTAGACACCTGGGTGGTGGGCCGCTATATCGGAGACAATGCGCTGGCGGCGGTGGGATCCTCCTATACGCTGATGACCTTTCTGACTTCCGTGATCATCGGTATGTGTCTGGGAAGCGGCGCCTATCTGTCCATGGCTTACGGCAGAAGAGATATGGATGCCATTCGCGGTGGACTCTTTCAGTCTTTTACCCTGATCGGTGCTCTGACACTGCTTATTATGGGAATTTTCTATCTGGCGCTGGATCCTATTATCCGGATGCTACAGGTGCCGGAAGAGACCTTCGGAGATATGCGGACGTACCTGTTCTATGTATTCTTTGGATTTTTTGCCACCTTTTTATATAACTATTTTTCCAATGTACTGAGATCTATGGGTAATTCCGTGATCCCGCTGCTGTTCTTAGGTGTTTCGGTGGTACTGAATGTCTTTCTGGATCTGTATTTCGTCCTGGGACTGCACATGGGAATCCAAGGGGCCGCCGTGGCTACAGTGATCGCCCAGACGGTCTCGGGAATCGGCATTTTTCTTTACTTTTGGATCGCTTATCCGGATCTGCGGATCCGCCGGGAAAACATGACCTGGAACCGGGATCGGCTGCAAAATATTCTGTCCCTGTCCGGCTTTACCTGTCTGCAACAGTCGGTGATGAACTTCGGCATTCTGATGGTACAGGGCATTGTCAACAGCTTCGGTGCCACAGTTATGGCGGCGTTTGCGGTGGCAGTGAAGATCGACACCATTGCCTATATGCCGGTGCAGGACTTTGGTAACGCCTTCTCCGTCTTCGTGGCACAGAATTTCGGCGCAGAGAAACGAGACCGGATCAGACAGGGAATTCGCAGTGCGGCCCTCAGCGTACTGGTTTTCTGCATTGTGATCAGCACCGTGGTGTTTGCTCTGGCGGGTCCGCTGATGCGGATTTTCGTGGACGAAAGCAGTGTGGAAGTCGTGGCGGTAGGCGTACAGTATCTGCGGATCGAGGGAGCATTTTACCTGGGGATCGGTATTCTGTTTATGCTCTACGGCTATTACCGGGCAGTGAACAAGCCCCTGATGTCCGTAGTACTTACGGTGGTGTCTCTGGGGACCCGTGTCCTGTTGGCTTACGTGTTGTCCGGTGTGGACAGCATCGGCGTGGTAGGTATCTGGGCGGCCATTCCTATCGGATGGTTCCTGGCGGATGCCGTGGGAATCCGGTATTACAGTAAAAAAGAGAAGTTGCATTAGGCAGCTTCTCTTTTTTATTTCATTATGAATTATTGTGTTCTTTCCGCTTTCATTTTCCGCTTGGCCTCGTACATCTTCGTATCCGCTTCCTGAACCACATCATCCATGGAGCGCGACATATTGTGACTTAAGACGGAATAACCCATGGCTACGGTGATGGGGCATTCGGTTCCGTCCGGCAGTTTCAGATTTCCGAGAGCGGCTTCAAATGTTTTCTGCAATTTCAGAAATTCTTTTTCCGGATCGGATACGGTGGACAGAAATACGAATTCGTCTCCGCCGATACGATAACATTTTCCCAGAGGACCCAGATGCTCCCGCAGGGAATCCGCTACCCGGCGGATCATTTCATCGCCCTTCTGGTGGCCGTAGGTATCATTTACATATTTCAGATTGTTCACGTCGTACAGTGCCAGCAGTACATGAAAATTCTGAGATTCATTCAGTTTTTCCAGTTCTTCCATATAGGAAGTACGGTTCAACAGATCGGTCAGACCGTCGTGGTAAGCCAGACGGCTGAGCAGCTGGGTACGAACTCCTTCCTGATAATTGTCCAGCAGGCGTATGGTGACCTGCACCGCTTCCATAAGCAGGAACAACAGTACTCCGATACGGGTGAAAAAGCTGGTCTCCGGCGCATTGCCGAACCATAACAGCAACACATCCAGAAGCGTTCCGAGGGACAGACATAAGATTCCGATATTGTGGTACAGATTCCGGCGCAGATGCTGTCTTCGGTTCTGATAAAAGCCTTTGATCATGGCATAGACCACCACGCCGATCAGAATACCGTAGGTGGTATGTGTCAGACGCAGGCTCTCGTGATAATCCAGAATACCCGACAGATTCAGCCCAAAACATACCGCAAAATCCAATGCGCTCAGCAGACAGGCACCCTGTACCATTTTTACAGAGTATTCCGGATACATTTTTCCGAGGTATAGGAACAACGGGATCGTGATCAGCGTCATGGACAGCTCTGCAATGGTATGATAAATATGTCCGTTGCGCAGGATCAGCTGTAACATTCGGTTGTCCGTCAGCATGAAAGTGCCGATGATCAGGGCAAACAATCCCAGATACAGCATTTCACTGCCGATAATATGTTTCCTATGTAACGGCAGATAGAACAGGATAAAGGCAATGCCCAGGCTGGCAATCAGAAAACTGATGGCAAAACCGGGGGCTTTGTCGTAAATCCGATCCAGTAAAATGTCTTCGCTCCGTCCCAGATACAGATGGGTGATCTTGCCACTGCCATCACCGTAAGGATTGTCAATGACTAATGTAATGGTGGAGCCGGAATCTTCCCGGTAGATCGGGAGAGAGACGTAGGAGGCTCCGGGTGTTTCACCAAAGAAGGCACCGGTGGGCTTCAGAGTGTCGTAGATCAGACGATCTCCTATTTTCACAGTGACATTGGAACTTTTATAGAAAAAGAATAATGTCGTATCCTGCGTAAGCGTCGGAACCTGTCTGGTAACGATGTAGGTGCCGCTGATGTGGGAAAAATCGGCGGGCTCACCGTCCGGAGTGACCCAACCGTCGGAAAAGTCCGTATAATCGGGCGTTTTCGGCTCGCGATTCTGCACGGGAAGGCAATAAAAAAGCACAGTAAAAGCCGCAACACACAGGATCAGACAGAAGATTGCCCGGGTGATACGGTGGGAAATTCGTTTGTTGGTAGATGTATTTGTTTTAATATTCATAAATACATTATAATAAGAATAACCTATAAAAGTCAATGTTCGCGTGACACATACAAAAGATTTTGCATAAGAGACAATTTGTTGTTGCATGTCGAAATAAAGTGTGCTATTGTATCATTATTGCCGCAGTAACGCGGTAAAGGTTTACTCTGGAGAGTCCTTCCGCGGAAAGCTCAAAAGATTTATTTTGAACGATCCGTATAGAAGGCGCCGAAGGTGTACGGCAGCGGTTGCTGCCAATCTCTCAGGCAAAAGGACAGAGCACCAACGTGCTTATTCCCATTCTCTTCGGAAGAAATCAATCTACTATAGGACGTCACAAAAAGTGACGGGAGGAGAGGGAATATGTTAGAAACAATTAGCAACTTTCTGAGTACAGTGGATGATTTCGTCTGGGGCATCCCCCTGATCGTCCTGATTCTGGCCACCGGTCTTTTTCTTACAGCCAGACTTCGTTTTTTGCAGATCACGAAACTACCCCATGCAATCAAACACTTAATTGCCAATGAAAAGACAGGCGAAGACGGTGAAGTATCCAGCTTTGCGGCACTTTGTACTGCTTTGTCCGCTACGATCGGAACCGGTAATATCGTCGGTG
>JBNMJR010000140.1:0-7078 GCA_050873925.1 Acetatifactor sp. | reverse complement strand
TCCGGAGAAGATCTGACCCAGACCAAGATTATGAGTACGATTGCCGGAGGTGAAAGTAAGCATGAGTAATGAAAAGAAAGTAGAAAAAGGTAATAAAAATTTCCTGAGCGGATTGTTCCGGCAGCAGATTTTCATTCCCATTGCAGCCCTGATAATTCTGGCGGTGTTCAACCTGATCGCAGATCCCAGTTTCTTCAAGATCACACTGGGATATAACAGCGCAGGAGATCCGGTATTGTCCGGTTACCTGATGACGATCTTAGACTACGGTTCCGAACTGGCCATTTTAGCCATCGGCATGACGCTGGTCACTGCCGCTTCCGGCGGACAGGATATCAGCGTGGGCGCTGCCATCGCCATCGCGGGCAGCGTGATCTTAAGAGTGCTGTGCGGTACGAATTCAAGACCCGATACACTGCAGGCCCCCATTATCGTGGCATTCCTGGTAGCCTGTGTGGTAGCAATGCTCTTCGGTGCCTTCAACGGTGTCCTGGTAGCATATTTCAAGATCCAGCCTATGGTAGCCACCCTGATCCTCTATACGGCAGGACGTTCCATTGCAGCATGGATCAACAACAACGAACTTCCTATTGTAAGTGATGACCTTCAGTTACTTCGGCGGCTTTATTCCGGGAATCCCCATCCCCACACCGTTCTTCATTGCAGCGGCATGTGTACTGGTGATCTTCCTGGTATTGAAATTCACGACATTGGGACTTTACACCCAGTCCGTTGGTATCAATGAGAACTCTTCCAAGTTAAACGGACTGAATCCCGCATTTATCAAGTTCCTGACCTTCGTGATCCTGGGACTGTGTGTGGCAGTGGCAGCGCTGATCAAGGTAAGCCGTCTGTCCTCCATCAACTACTCCGTTATCGCAAAGGATATCGAGATGGATGCCATCCTGGCAGTAGCTCTGGGCGGCAACTCCTTAAGCGGTGGTAAGTTCAACATGGCAGCTTCCATTCTGGGCGCATATGTTATTCAGTTCCTGACCACCACCTTATACAAATTCGACGTACAGTCCGATGCACTTCCTGCTTACAAGGCAGTAGTGGTTATCCTGCTGGTAGTCTTAAGTACTCCCAAGGTAAGAGAATGGCTGTCCGCTCTCGGCAAGAAGCTGAAGCAGGGCAAGGCTGTAAAGGAGGTTGGCTGATATGGGTAAGAAGTTAAAAAATATGACAGATACCAATCTGCTGCTGACCATCACGATCGTAGTATTCTTCGTAATGTATATCGGAGCCATCGTGTTCCAGGGAAAAGGCTTCTTAAAGCCCCAGACATTTTTCAACATTCTGAACGCTAACGCAGCACTGATCATTCTGTCCTGCGGCATGAGTTTAGTCATGATCACCGGTGGAATCGATATTTCCGTCGGTGGCGTGGCGGCACTGGTCAGCATGAGCTGTGCCGTATATCTGGACTTCGGCGGCGGTAATGTATTTGTATCCATGTTACTGGCAGTAGCCATTGGTCTTGCCTTCGGTATCGTACAGGGCTTCCTGGTAGCATACCTGGATATCCAGCCCTTTATCGTGACCCTGGCGGGAATGTTCTTCGCCAGAGGTATGACAACGATCGTAAATACCAAGCCCTTCAACGTAGCTAATGAAAGCTTCATCGCTTTGAAAGAGACCCGTGTGGTCGTTCCCGGAATGGGTTCCGTGAACAAACTGGGCAATTACGTGAATGCTTATGTGGAGATCGGTGTGATCGTGGCACTCCTGGTAGTCATCCTGATGTTCATCATGCTTCGCTGGACGAAGATGGGCCGTAGCTTCTATGCGGTAGGCGGCAACAATCAGAGTGCACTGATGTTAGGTATCAATGTGAAGAGAACCAAGTTCATGTCCCATCTGCTCTGCGGCCTGTTGGCAGGTATCGGCGGTTATGTTTACTTCCTGCATGTAGGAAGCGGATCCGCTTCTCATGCCAGCGGCATGGAGATGAATGCCATTGCGTCCTCCATCATCGGCGGTACGATGCTGACCGGTGGTGTCGGCAATATCATCGGAACCTTCTTCGGTGTATTGTCCTTAAGCACCATCCAGAATATCGTATCCAGTGCAGGTCTGGATCAGGCATGGTGGACCGGTATCACCATTGCAGCCATGCTGTGTCTGTTCCTGGTAGTACAGAGCGTGGTTATCGCAAGAAAAAAGAAAATGCTGCAGAATAAATAAAAGCGGCTGAAAATAGGGGGGAGCGGAGAGAGCGTGGCTGGTGTGCAGTCACACTCTTTTTCCGCTAATAAAAGAAATCCACCGGATATCAGGGGGTAGAAGTTATGAAAAAAACGAAAGTTAAAAAACAGAAAGCTCCGAAAAAACAGGGATGTAGCCTGTTCCTGCTGCTGATGCTGCTGGCACTGGCACCGGTAGTTCTGGCAACAGTGATCCTCAGCACCACGTCCATACATCTGACCAGAACGAATCTGGAGGGCAGTGTGCAGACCACGTTACATGTGACCGCGGATAATCTGGCAAAATACTGCAAGGAAAATGAGATCACGGCAATGAATGCCAGCGGTTATTATGAGTATCTGGACAGCCTGAAGGACGAAGGCCTGGAGATGGCCATTCTCTTGGACGGCATACCGGCTACCACATCCATTAAAAATGAAAATGACTATCGTATCCGTGAGATCCCCATGGATCAGGAACTTGTGTCTGCCGGGGGAACGGAAGGATATTATGATAAAAATGTAGTGATCGAAGGAAATGCTTATTACGGTTACTATATCCCTATTATGAATGACGGACGGATCACTGCGGTGGCTTTTGCGGCAGAACAGAAAAACAAGGTCACCGATGCCTTATTGGAAATCGAGGTTGTATTCCTGATCTGCGCAGCAGGTATAGTGATCCTGTTCGGCGTTGTTTGCTTTTTCCTGAGCAGGGCACTGTCGGGTAAGATGAAAGAGACCGGCAGCAGGGTGGATGCCCTGGCGGAAGGTGATCTGAGCACCAGAAAAGAAACTTCCAGTATCGTACGGGAGATCCGGGCTTTGTTACAGAATACCACGCAGATGCAGCAGAATCTGGCACGGGTCATCGGCGGTGTACAGGAAGTATCCGGAGCACTCTTAAGCAGTGTATATCAGGTGACAGAGGGAAGCGATGCCACCACGGAACAGGCCGGACAGATCAGTCAGGCCATGGAACAGCTGTCTTCCGCAGCGGAGGAAATGGCGGAAAACGTGCAGAACATCAGTGACCGCATGGATGAGATCGGAGAGGCGGTCAATGATATCAGTGCAAGTGCCGGACAGTTGCAGAAGGATTCGGAAGAAATACAGGACAACAGCAAAAAGGCCGGAGAAGGCATGGAAAAGATCATGACCGGCAGCAGTCGTTCCGTGGAATCTGTGGATACCATTACGGCAAAAATCCATGAGACCAACGATTATATCGAAAAGATTGATGAAGCAGTAGCCCTGATCTTCTCCATTTCCGGACAGACCAATCTTCTAAGCCTCAATGCCTCTATCGAGGCGGCCAGAGCCGGAGAGGCAGGCAGAGGCTTTGCTGTGGTAGCCGAGGAGATCCGTAAACTGTCGGAGCAGAGTGCCGCCGGTGCCGAGCAGATTAAGAATCTGGCCCAGGGCATTATGGAGAAATCGGGTGAGACCGTGGAACAGGCGGATGTGGTAAAGAATATCATCCGGGAGGAACAGGATCACATTATCGCAACCAGAGAACAGTATCAGCAGTTAGAACAAAGTATCAGACATTCTGCGGAAGAGATCCGTAAGATCGCCGGGGAGACCGGACGCCTGTCACAGCAGAAAGAGGATATTCTGGGCAATATCGGCAGTCTCAGTGCCATCAGTGAGGAAAATGCCGCCAATAATCAGCAGGTGAATGCAAACATTGAGGAAATCCTGACACAGATACAGACAGTGGGAGCAAACTGTGATAAAATGAAACAGATCTCCGGGGAACTGGAGAGCTCTGTGGCATATTTTCACACAGAAAAAGAACCTGCCGGAAAATGAAAGAATGACAGAGTGCTTTCCGGGCGGGAAGAATGACAGAAAAGGATGACATTGCAGATATGAAGAAATGCAGAACAGGAAGACGATGGATGGCAGGTCTGCTGCTGGGGCTGGGGATCCTGCTGACCGGATGCGGCAGCAGACAGAGCACTGCAGAGGACATTACGACACCGGAGGATACACAGACAGACCGTATTGTGGTGGGATTTTCCCAGCTGGGGGCGGAATCCGACTGGCGCAGTGCCAACACGGAATCCATGAAAAGCACCTTTACAAAAGAGGCCGGGTATGACCTGATCTTCGAGGACGGTCAGCAGAAGCAGGCCAACCAGATCCGGGCCATCCGTACTTTTATCCAGCAGGAGGTAGATTACATCGTGCTGGCACCGGTGACGGAGACCGGATGGGACACGGTACTCAGGGAGGCGAAGGATGCCGGTATTCCGGTGATCATCGTGGACCGTAAGGTGGACGTGGAGGATGACAGCCTGTTTACCTGTTTCGTGGGTTCGGATTTTGAACTGGAAGGCCTGAAAATGTCGGAGTGGCTGAATTCCTTTTCCATCAGCAAGGGAGTTGCACCGGAGGATCTTCATATTGTAAATATTCAGGGAAATATCGGTGCTTCCGCCCAGATCGGACGTACCAGAGGACTGGAACAGGGCGCAGCAAAATACGGCTGGGATCTGTTGGACCAGGTATCGGGAGAGTTTACCCAGGCCAAGGGCAAGGAAGTCATGGAGGCTTTCCTGAAAAAATATGACAACATCAATGTGGTCTATTGTGAAAATGACAATGAGGCCTTCGGTGCCATGGAGGCAATCCGGGCAGCGGGAAAAAAGGTCGGCAGCGATCTGGCGGCGGGAGACATCATGATATTGTCTTTCGACGGTGTCAGCACGGAATCCATGGACTGTGTGATGAAGGATGAGATCACCTGCATCGGAGAGTGCAATCCCCTGCACGGCCCCAGAGTGGAGGCGCTGATCCAGATTCTGGAAGAAGGCAGGACGCCGGAGAAATTCTCTTATGTGGAAGAAGGCCTGTATGCCCATGATGATACGGTGACCGCCGTGACGGTGGGAGACAAGACCTACCGGGTGCAGCGGGTGGACGATGAAATCCGCAATGAAAATGCATATTGACAGATTTTGTGACGATTCGGACGTTCCCATGCAGGTGGTCCGGATCGTTACTTTTTTTTCACGAGGGCTAAAGTAATTGCAATTTAGTCCGATACATATTGTGAAACATAAAAGACATTCGGGAAGGAGGAGTCGATATGCGTATTGAAGCGTATACACAGGTACAGCAGCTGTATCAGTCACAGAAGGTCAGCAGGACCCAGAAGACTCAGGCAGCATCACACACGGACAGACTGCAGATCAGCAGCCAGGGCAAGGATTTCCAGACCGCTAAGGCAGCAGTGGCAGCAGCACCTGATATCAGGGAAGAGTTAACGGCTCCCATTAAAGCAAGAATCCAGAACGGTACTTATGGAGTGGATAATGCAAGCTTTGCGGAGAAGCTGCTTCAAAAACAGGAAGAAATGAGGTAGTTCCTTGGCTAGTTTAATGGAAAACCTGATAGATGTACTGGACAGAGAGAGTACGGAGTACGAGGCTCTGCTTCAGTTATCACAGCGCAAGACACCGATCATTGCAGGCGGCGATCTTGCAGAATTACAAAAGATCACGGACGAGGAGCAGGAGCTGGTCAGCAGGATCCACAATCTGGACAAACAGAGAGCGGGAGTGACTGCGGACATAGCCGATGTATTGAACAGGGATGTTAAAGACTTGAAATTGCCGAATCTGATCACCATGTTATCTGCACGTCCTGCGGAACAGCAGGCACTGGCGGATTCCCATGACAGATTGCAGGCAGCGGTCCGGGGACTGAAGCGCGTGAATGAGCAGAACAGTGAACTGTTGAACAGCGCGCTGGAGATGGTGGAGTTCGAGATGAATCTCCTCCAGGCATCCAAGGCTGCCCCCGAGACAGCAAATTACAACCGGGGAGCTTACAATGCGGGCGATACCATGGGCGTTATTGACCATGGATTTGATGCCAAGCAGTAAGACCGGATCCCGGGGATCTTAAGATCCCCTGATACAGAGGTGAAAGTTTATGCCATTAATGGGTAGTTTATATATAGGTTCGTCCGGATTACAGACAAGTCAGAATGCGCTGAACACCACAGCGCATAATCTTTCTAATGTGGACACCACCGGCTATACCAGACAACAGGTACAGCAATCTAACAGAGCTTATGTCACATTATCGACAGACCCCAAGTCTATTTCCAACAAACAGACAGGTCTGGGTGTCACATATTCCCGTGTAAAACAGGTCAGAGATTATTTTCTGGACAAGACATACCGCAAGGAATCCGGACGCAGTATGTTCTATGAAGTGTCCACGGAAGTTATGGAAGAAGTAGAGAGCCAGCTGGGAGAACTGAACGGCGAGGCATTCCAGACTACCATGACAGACTTCTGGACCGCCATTCAGGAGCTTTCCAAGGATCCCAGCAGTTCCGTAACACAGGGACTGATCGTACAGAGAGCCAATGAATTCGTTCAGAGAGCCGGAGCGGTATACGATGGCCTGAGCTCCTACCAGAACAACCTGAATACACAGATCAAGCAGAATGTAGATAAGATCAATAAATACGGCAATCAGTTATTAACACTGAACGATCAGATCCGTGCCATTGAGAGTGGCGGCATTGAACATGCCAATGACCTTCGGGATGCGAGAAACCAGATCCTGGATGAACTGGCGGAATTGACAAGCATGACCTTTTCCGAAGACCGTTATGGCAGTGTGTCCGTACAGATCGAAGGCGTGGACTTCGTAAAGGACGGAACCTGTTATGAGATCGCTCTGAAGACGGATGAAGCTACCGGCTTCTACACTCCGTTCTGGCCCCAGGATGCCACCTACACCGTAAGGGCTGACGGTACCAGAGATTACAATATCGACGGCGCAGAGGTGTTTGATCTGTCCGTAGAGATCTCTTCCGACCTGAATACGGATATCGGTGGCCTAAAAGCAATGCTTCTGGCCAGAGG
>JBNMJR010000139.1:0-7099 GCA_050873925.1 Acetatifactor sp. | reverse complement strand
ATTGTAGGTCGTACAGTTCCGTGTCACCCTGGAATCCGCATCAAAGGTTACCGTGATCTCTTCTTTTCCCTGTAAAAGTTCCAAGAGCCCTGCGGCATCCTTGCGGGAAATAGAAAATGCGGGGGCATCCTCCGGTCCGGCAATATCCTGTGCATTCAGCGCTTCGTCATCGATCTCACCGTAGCCGCCGCTCTGTACGGCGATCAGAGCTGCCGCCCCTTTTAGATGTGCCTGATATACAGGATAGTTGATCCACCATTCATCTCTCTGGTTGATCTCCACCAGTACCAGCTTACCTGTCACATCTTTGTCGGCATAATCCTTTTCCGTACCCTTGCCCAGATACATCAGGGAAAATTCCTTCGGTCCATCCGTTACAAAGGTGGTCTGGTAAGCTCCCAGTTCCACCGATACCGGTTCTCCCGAAGCGTTTTGATAGCTTAACGTCGCCTTATGGAATTCCCAGCCGTCCACCGTGACCGCATCCTTGGTCACTTCCGACAGTCCTAAGGCTTCCATCTCCGCCTTTAACATCTCACCGGTCTGAAATTCCGCCCTGGAGCCTGCCGTTCGATACCCAAGAACCGGATGGGATTTAAACTGCTCCATCCGTTTGGCCAATTCATAGGAATACTTCACATCCAGATTCTGTAATATTTTCTTCTGTAAGTTTTCCCCGTTATCATGCATATTCTGTCACTCCGTCTCTGTCATTTTCGCCCTTTGTCTGCCGCTTTGTCAATTCTTATCTCTTTGCGGCCATAGCATTCATTTCTTCTGTGATCTTCTTCAGAATTTCACTGTTTCTCTCCTCGGCCTCCAAAGTTTCGCTGGCATGAGCGGATACTTCTTCTGTCGTTGCCGAAATCGTCTGAATGGAATCTACGATTTCCTGGTTGGCCGCTTTCAGTGCCTCCACATCCTGAAGCATACGGCCGAGATTGTCTACGATAGCATAACTGCTGTTCTCGATTGCCACAAAATTGTCTGCAGCCCGCATGGTTCCCTCTTTCTGACTGCTGATGCCATCCATCATCTGACGGATCACCGTTACAACTTCATCAATAGCCCGGGATACATTATCGATCAATGCCGCAATATTGCCGGTGGCATCCTTGGTCTGGGTTGCCATTCCGGAGATCTCGGAAGCCGCTACGGAGAAACCTCTTCCCGCTTCCCCGGCTCTGGCCGCCTCGATGCTGGCATTCAGTGCCAGAAGGCTTGTCTGGGTAGCGATCTTACTGATGATCTCCACGATAGAATGCATCTCCTGCATGTAATGATCCAGTGTCTCCAGCTTCTGTGCCGCCTGCTCGCTGTTCTGTGCGGAATCCTCTGCCTGTTTTTTCAATCCAGCCATATCCTTTTTGCCGGTATCCAGCACAGACAGGGTCTCCTCCATATCCTTGCTTATAGTCTCTGCCGTGGTATCCACCGCATTTACCTTTTCCTGAATGGCTTCTGTCTGGGTGGTCTGTTTCTGGACTGCCACCGCAGATTCCTGAGATCCTACGGATACCTCTTCCATAGCTGACTTTGTGCTGACAAATGCGGTCTCCAGCTTGTTCAGCTCTACCGTGATCTCTGCCACGGAAGTCTCCAGGCGGTTGCTCATCTCGGTTACGTCTTTCAGGGTAGCCTCCGTGCGTTCCTGAGCATCCCGGATGTCATTCATATTTTCATTGGCACTCTTCTGGTTCGCTGTGGTGGCATAGATGGACACAAAACACAGAAGCAGCATCATAACGATCTGGATAATACCCGCTTCCAGCCCCAGATATCCGAACCCACCGGTCGTTGCTCCCAGGATCACCACCAGAATACTTTCCAGCACCGTACCCACATTGATCATAACGAAGGTCTTCACATCATGATACAGCATGACCGCGAACATCATCGGCACTACAAAGACGAAAACCATATTGGATTCCGTCGTAAACAATACAATAGAATAAAACAATGCATATCCGATGGCTACCAGATGCTTGATAGCTCCGGAAGTATGGCTCTTCTTCCAGAAGACCACCTCCGCCACCAGCGGACCCAGTCCGAAGATCAGCATGAGTACCAGCACAGGTACTCCTACCGCTCCGTTCACAGTCTCCGCCACGCCAAAGATCAGCATGCAAATATTCACCGCAAAATGCGATACCATCGCTACCCAGTTACTTCGTTCCAATTCTTTCATTCGTTTCTTCTCTCCCTTTTTGTCATTTCGTTTGACTGTTATATATTAAGATATAAATATAAGTACTGTTTTCACTCTTTTTTCCGGAAAGCCTACTCCATTTTATTTTAAATCATACTGATTTTCCCGTCAATAAAACCGCATAAAAATACAGCGCTGTTTTTCTCAATAATGAAACAGCGCTGTATTTTATCTATATAATATTTATCTCCCTGTCGGGCAGGTCCCGACACCCTTCTTACCGTTTTTAAACTTTGAAAACATCCAGCACCTTTTCCAGCTTGTCCGCCAGTGCCAGCAGATTCTCGGAAGAGGACATCAGTTCCGTCATAGTGTCGCTCATGCCGTGAGCTGCCTGCATGGTGCTGTCCGCCGATGCCGCATTCTGTTCGGAGATTGCCGACAGACCTTCCACTACATCCCGGATCGCACTTCCGGATTGTCCCAGAACTTCCACCTTCTCCTGAATGCCGCCGATATGATGCAGAGAATTCTCCACACCGTCTGCCACTGCCGCGGTCTTGACACCGGTCTCCTCCAGTTTACTCTGCTGATGGTTCATGTTGGCCTCCACCTCGCCCATGATCTCCACCATTCTGCCGGAAGATTCCATAATATTTTTGATGATCTGCTCAATCTCGGTTGCGGAACGCTTGGACTGATCCGCCAGCTTACTGATCTGCTCTGCCACCACAGCGAAGCCCCTTCCCGCTTCCCCGGCTCTGGCCGCCTCAATGCTGGCATTCAATGACAACAGATCCGTCTCGTCCGCAATATCCTGGATCATGGATACCGCTTTGGTAATGTTCTGGATTGCCCCATTCATATCCGTGATCTGCTCCGCTACCCGCAGCACAGATTCCTTCGTGCTTTCATTGGAGCTGTTCAGTTCCTTCATGATCTCTTCGGATGCCTTCTCCGCCTCTGCCATACGTCCGGCATAATCTGTCAGAGAATTCACCTCATCGGAGATATACCCGATCTGTTCGCCGATGCGTACCACATTTTCATTGGCATCCGTGGTCTCGTTGGCCTGATTTCTGGCGCCCTCGGAAATTTCTCCTACCGCCTGATATACATCATTCACAGATTCCTGGGTATCCTGTGCCATCTTGATCAGCTTGTTGGAAGATGCTGTCAGATTATCCGCGGAATCCTTGATATCCGTCACGATGGTACGCAATGTCTTCTGCAATTTTACAGAGATCCGGTAGACATCTCCCAGTTCGTCCTTCTTCCGGCACTGCTTCTCATCCGGCTCTGCATCCAGTTCTCCGTTCACGATCCGGCCCAGGAAATGTTTTGTCTTCTTCATGGTCTTTACCATACTGCGGGACAATACACTTACCAGTGCCGCTGCCACCAGCACACATGCTACGGCGATCAGGATAATATCCTTCACCTGCGTATGAATGGTGTCCCGGACACCCTGTACCGGCGTTGCCACCTCGATGGCTCCGATCACAGAACCGTCAGAATTGATCAACGGCTGGTAATAGACATAATAGTCCACTTCAGAGATATTGCAGTCCTTCAAAAACAGTGGTTCTCCCGTCTGGATCAGTTCATAGATTTCCGGTTCCAGCCCCGTACCGTTGATACGACCGCCTTCCGGCTTCGTCAGTGTCGTGATCAGGCGCATGTTTCCGTACAGGAATGACACCTGAAATCCTGTCTTCTCCTGCAATCCGTCGATCAGCTGGGTATCTCCGGAGATGGCCACACCACCCTTTCGCACCTTGCCGCCCTTGTCCTGCGTGTAATCTCCCTCATACAGATTCGTGTAGGTCTCGTCCACACTGACGCCTACGATCTGCAATGCTTTTTCGATCTGTTCCTCGATGCCTGCTTCCAATGCTCTGGAGCCCACGGTCGCCACCAGTGCGCACACAATGATCATCGGCAGCAGACTCAATGACAGAATCTTTTTAGAGATTGTGAAGAACGGCTTTTTCTTCTTTTTTTCCCGTTTTACTGCATTCCCTTTTACTTCCGTTTTCCTGTTCTCTGTCTTCTTCATACTTACCACATCTGCCTTTCTGTAAAAGACTTCGTCACAATAGGTTCATTTTCGAAAACGTTTAAGTATTCTCTCGGTGAAATTATTGTATCATTTTCCATACAGTAAAACAATTCGACAAAATAGCAAGTAATCCGACAGCATTTTTGGCTAATTTTACTTAATGTTAAGGATGGAATCCCTTACATTTGCGAAAACGTTAAGTATTTTCTCTTTTCCAGATGGGCATACGGAAAATTTTGATCAGAAGCGGGATGATCATGATGAACCACACAATGGGTTCCGCCGCAATGACTCCATAATATCCGAATCCCGGCACCAGTGTGGCTGCGATCACAATTTTACCCACCATTTCCAGCGAGCTGGAGATCAGCGGTACAATGCGCTCTCCCAGTCCCTGCATGGCGTTTCGTACGATACAGATCACCGCCGTCACATAGTAGAACAGGGTATCTACTTTTAGATAAAGCGTCGCATTGTAGATAACTTCCGGCTTCCGGCTGCCCGTGACCATCCACACCAGCCAGTCTCCGATCGTGTAGCTGGTCACAATGTTCAATGTGCACCAGATACAGGTATAGCCGGTCGCCAGCAAAATGCCTCTGCGGATCCGGTCGATCCTGCCAGCTCCAAGATTCTGACCACAGTAGGTCGCCATGGTCTGACCGAAGACGCTGAACATGATCATGAATATTTCGGAGATCTTGCGGGCCGCCGTGTGAGCAATAATGATGTCCTGCCCAAGCTTGTTGATGGAAGTCTGCAAGGTCAATGTACCTACATTCACCAGGGAACTCATAAAGCCCATGGAGAGTCCGGAACTTAACATATTGCGGAGCATCCCGTCCTTTGCAAGCTTCAGATCCTCTCTGCCGATCCGTAAGATCTCGTATTTCTTCCATAAATATACCGCGCACACCACTACCGCCACGCACTGGGACAGTACCGTGGCAATGGCCGCTCCCCGGACACCTGCTTTCAGCACAATGATAAAGAACAGGTCACCGCCGATATTCATTACTACCGAAACAGCCAAAACGATCAATGGTGTCACCGTATCTCCGATGGCCCGGAGGGTCGCCGACAGCACATCATATAATAAAGTAATCACCAGGCCCCCGATGATCACCGCAACATACTGCCCCGCCGTATCCATCAGGTTGTCCGGAACATTCAGGAAACGCAGGATTGGCTGTAAAAACACCAGTCCCGCCACCGTCAGGATCACTGCCACAAAACTCCCCAGAACCAGTGCATTTCCCAGAGATTTCCGCAGTTTTTCCATATCTTTTGCACCGAAATGCTGGGCAGAGATAATAGCAAAGCCATTACACATTCCCAATAAAAACTGCACGATCAGATTGCTCAGTGTCGTGGTGGCACCCACGGCCGCCAGAGCACTGTCTCCCAGATAGGATCCGACGATACGGGTATCCACCAGACTGTAGGTCAGCTGTAATAAATTGGCTAAAAAAATAGGAAGGGCAAACGTCAGTATCAGCACTGACGGTTTGCCCTTTGTAAGATCTTTCATATAGTTCCTCACTTCTATACTTTCGGAAAAAACCTGCGTTTTCCCCGCATGATAGGGCTACAGAACTTTTTTAAAACTTTTTCTTTGCATTGTCAAGATATTTCTTGGTCTCGGCCACAACCACACCATTCAATGCCAGCAGTGCGATCAGGTTCGGGATCGCCATCAGTCCGTTGAAGATATCTGCGATGGTCCATACTGCCTTAACCGTCATGTAGGGTCCGATGAATACGCAGGCGATATACAGCCAGCGGTATGCCTTGATAGCCTTCGGCTTCTGGCCAATCAGGTATTCCAGGCATCTCTCACTGTAATAGTCCCATCCGAGGATCGTGGTAAATGCGAAGAATACCAGACAGATCATCAGGATAAAGGATGCAATGGAATTGTTAAAGGGCAGACCCAGCTGAAAAGCTCTGGTGGTAACATCCACACCGTCCAGACCTACGTTCCAGGAATCCGTGATCACAATGGTAAGACCGGTCATGGTACAAATGATCAGGGTGTCAATGATGGTACCCATCATGGAGATCAGGCCCTGCTTCGCAGGAGAATCGGTCTGTGCAGCCGCTGCTGCAATAGGGGCGCTGCCGATACCGGCTTCGTTAGAGAAGATACCTCTCGCAATACCCTTTTGCATGGCCATCAGGATAGCACCCAGAGCACCGCCGGCTACCGCACGCATACCAAATGCACTCTGTACGATGGTCACGATAGCGGAAGGAATTGCAGTTACATTGAAGATCAATACCAGCAGGCAGGCTACCACATAAGTCACTGCCATAAAAGGAACAACGACCTGTGCCACGGTGGAGATACGCTTTAACCCGCCGATAACTACCAGTGCCACACAGATGGTCAACAGAATACCGGAGATCACAACACTCCAGGAATAATCCATGCCGAAAAGATGTACCGTATGTGCGTTATTCGCATCGAAGAAATTATGTACCGCACTGGTGATACCGTTGATCTGGGTAAAGGTTCCGATACCGAACAGTCCTACGCAGACACCCAGAAAAGCGAAGATCTTCGCCAGCCATTTCCAGTTCTTTCCCATACCGTTCTCGATATAATAGAACGGTCCGCCGATGATGTGTCCGTCCTCGGCTGCCACACGGTACTTCACAGCCAGCAGACACTCGGAATATTTCGTAGCCGTACCTACCAGTGCCGCGATCCACATCCAGAACAATGCTCCGGGACCGCCCGCTACAATAGCCGTTGCCACACCGACGATATTACCGGTTCCGATAGTAGCGGACAATGCGGTACACAGGGCTGCAAAGCTGGATACTTCGCCGTCTTCACCTGTCTTCTCATTGGCAATTAAGTGTTTGATTGCATGGGGTAGTTT
>JBNMJR010000138.1:0-7163 GCA_050873925.1 Acetatifactor sp. | reverse complement strand
TCCGACAATAACACCGGTGTATGATCCGCCTCTCCGGCCAGGCCTCCCCACAGAGTATTATCCAGATCCAGCACCAGTACCTTCTTCGGAACACGCTCCTCCAATTCTGCCTGATGCAGTATCTTCTCTGCCAGAAGGGACTGTGTCTCCATCCCCAGCAGCACCTTTCCCATATACCACATTTTCAGGGAAAAAGCTTTCTCCTCGCCCTGCTGCTCTATGAGTCTGCGATAAGGGAATATTCTTACATTCGTGTGCTTCTCCGCTAGCGTTTGCAGTCCGTCACTCCACAGGCTCTCCAGTTGCTGTTTGCGCTCCGGATCCGCCAGCACGGCCAGTTCCACCGCCCACAGATAGGCATCGGAGACATAGAACACACCGTGCTCCGGCAGGCATCCTTCCAGAGTCTGAAACCAGCTTTCGATCCGCTCTTTCGCCGTCTGCGGATCATAGTCATGCTCCAACAGCTCTGCCAGATCCATGATCAAAAAAGTAATGTCCGGCTGAAACCCATGATAGGAGGAAGCCGGGTTCAGCAAAGCTCCCAGTTCATTTCCGTAGCCTTCCGTCTCATAGACTTCCGCCTGCTTCTGCAGCATACGGATCACCATATTCATATTTACATTGGACAATACTGCCAGTCTGCCTGTTGCCATAGTCTCAGATTCCTCCGGGATTATTTTTCCTCCGTCATCAGACGGTATTTCATCTCTGCGATCTTCCAGTCCGTCAGATTATCGATATCCTGCACTTCCAGTTCCGACACGATCAGAGGCAGAATGTTTCCCACCATCAGCTTCTTATTCACCGCAAAGCGGTCGGTGCGGAAGACATAGAACTGTCCCACATCGTGATAATGGGGCTGCAGGTCCTGGGATCTGCTGTCCAGATACTCGGGATATTTGAATACCAGACGCTCCTGTTCCACCACCATGGCCCGCTGTGGCGGATAGGAGAAGCTGACCACCGGAATCAGGGTGTCCGCATCGCTTGCTTCCAGCTGTTCTACCGCTGCTTTCAGTTTTTCCGCCGTCACAAAAGGCGCTGTGGGATAGATACAGCATGCCACATCAAAATGCATGCCCCGCTTCTCGTACTCCGCCAGCACTTCCGCCAGCACATCATTGGTGGTGGCAAAATCTCCGGAAGTGGCCTCACTGCGGAAAAACGGTACTTCTGCGCTGTACTTTTTTGCAATCTCCGCAATCTCCGTATCGTCCGTGGACACCATCACATGATCAAAAAGTCCGCTGGACAATGCCGCCTCGATAGAATAGGCCAGGATCGGTTTTCCGCAGAATTCTCTGATATTTTTCTTCGGGATCCGCTTGCTCCCGCCTCTGGCGGTGATAATAGCTAATCTGCTCATCTTAACAACCTCATCTTTCTCATAATCCGTGGCTGCCTTTCAGGCCCGCAGCTTCCATACAAACTGCCGGATTCTGTAATAGAGATAGAACCACAGATCGCTCTTTTTCTGCATGGCGATCAGTTTCCTCTCCTCCGGTCCGGTATATTCCAGATAATATTTATTTTTGTCAAATTCCGGGAAATGTCGTTCTGTCCCCTCCCGCAGTTCTTTTACAAACGACAGCTTCGGTTTCTCCACTCCGGACAGATAGGAGAATAAAGTGATCGCATAATACAGCTCCGTGAAACGGTATTCGATCTGCTCTCTGTATTCCGTAAGGAATCCTCTGCTCTCACATTCCGCATATAAAAGTTCTGCCGCTTTCATACGGTCACGGCATTTTCCCTCCGTGATGTGATGCACCGTGGACACCGCATGCTGGTAATAATAGTACAACGGTTCCTCCACTCTCTCAAAACGTCGAAAGTACAGGCTCCACAAGGGGCCTGCACAGTTGTCTTCGTAGAAAATATGTTCCGGAAAATCCAGATGATTCTCCCGGATCACGCTATGTTTGTAAATTTTCAGTACCATACTGCCGGGACGCATGAACAGTCTCTCATGCTTTTCCTTCGTCAGATCCCCGGTCTGGTCCGGTGTATTGTTGACGATGACCTTACCGACCTCAAAGGTATGATGATCCACCAGACTGTAATCGCAGCCCACCAGATCCGCACCGGTCTCTTCCGCTTTTTTCAGAAGCTTCTCATAATAGTCCGGTGACACCCAGTCATCGCTGTCGATGAAACCGATCCATTCTCCCTGTGCTGCCCGCAGTCCGGCATTCTTGGCGCCGCCCTGTCTTAAATTCACAGGATTCGGGATCACACAGATCAGCTCCGGATAACGCTTCTGATAATCCAGCAGGATCTCCAGAGAATCATCCGTAGAAGCATCATCCACACAGAGGATCTCGTAATCGTACAGCCCACGGATGGTCTGACCCACCAGACTGTCCAGACAATAATTCAGTTTTCCCTCCGCCGCCATATTGTAGACGGGCACGATGATGCTCAGTTTTTTACTCATAGGCTTACAGGCTTCCCCGTTCTATTTTTGCTCTGCCGTCTTCTACCCGGTAGACGATGTCACATTTTTCAATGGTCTGTAATCTGTGGGCGATAATGATCAGGGTCTTGCGGCCGTGCAGTCTGTTGATGGACTCCATGATGGCTGCCTCTGTGTCATTATCCAGTGCGGAAGTGGCCTCATCCAGGATCAGTACCTCCGGATCATTATACAGTGCTCTGGCGATACCGATACGCTGTCTCTGTCCTCCGGAGAGACGGATGCCTCTCTCACCAATGCCCGTCTCCAGACCTTCCGGCAGAGTCTTGATAAATTCGTCCAGCTGTGCTTCTTTCAATACTTCCCACAGTCTGTCCTCGTCGATCTTGTCCTCCGGCACACCGAAGGCCACATTTTTGCGGATGGTGTCATCCAGCATGAAGATCATCTGCGGGATGTAGCCGATATTTTTCAGCCATTTCCGATAATTGCCCGGTTCCTTCACATCCACGCTGTCCGCATAGATATGTCCCGTACTGGGCTCCAGCAGTCCCAGCAGAATATCCACCACGGTACTCTTGCCCGCACCGGAAGTACCCACGATACCCACCGATGCGCCCACCGGAATCTTCAGATCCGCATGGTCGAAGATCAGACGCTCCGTATTGGGATAGGCATAAGTAATATCCTTCATCTCGATGCTTTCTTTCACATCCAGTTTCTCATCCTCATCGGTAGCAAAAGACATATCAATATTCTGTCCGTTGATCTCATCCTGCAGATTGTCACTGACACCCATGAAGAAGGGTTCAAAATAAGCGATGGAATTGATCTGGTTGTTGATACGGTTCACACAGGGCAACAGTACCAATGCCGCTGCCGCCAGGGTTCCGAAGACCGTCAGCATATTTTCCGTAGGCACACCGGTGGCCACCAGAAAGATCATATATCCCACCATCGTAGCCACGCAGGCCGTCTCGATCAGTAGCTTCGGCACCTGATTGTACAGGCTGTAACGCTGTACGGCATCCACATAGCCCTTGCCGCATTTGCGGTACTCGGATACAAAATACTGCTCCTTGCCGGAGATCTTCACTTCTTTGATACCCTGTACCGTCTGGGAGATCCATTTGAACAGACTGCTGTAATAGTCCTGATTGTCCTTGCCGGCCTTGTACATGATGGGCTTCAGCACTCTCTTGATCAGCCACATCAGAAGAAGCAGTACCACTGCCATCAGGATCGTCATGGTACCGCTGGAAATGAAGCAGTAACTGATGACAAACAGAGATACCACGCTGTCGGATAACAGCTGTAACAATGCCAGGATCAGTGCATACATATTGTTGACATCGGAAGTGATGCTGCGCTGCACCACGGCAGTATCCGCATTCAGGTAAAATTCATAGCCCCGGCGCAGATAATTGCGCATCATACGCTCGGAAGTGCGGAACTGGTTCGTATAGACAAAAGATAAGGTCAGCTTCTGCTGTACATAGGTAAACAGATTCTTCACTACGAACACCAGAATCAGCAATACCATGACAATGATCGAGAAGGTGCGGTAGCTTTCCACCCCCATGATCTCATAACAGGCTTCCGCTATCCGGCTGTGTTTTACCGCCTCGGGATCAATGACGATCTGCATGACCTCTACCAGCATTCCCACACCGGCGGTCTGTAAAAAAGCACTGATCACCATGAGGATGATGAGTCCCACCATGGTTCTTTTCTGTTTTTTGTCCAGCAGGACACGTAATTTCTTGATGATCTGTATCATTGACGGTCTCCAAACTTATATCTGTTCATTCTGTCTGTGGATCAGCGGATCCTCGTAAGCATCCATAAAATCCGCCCCCAGACGCACTGCCTCATCCGCAAAGGGAAGGCCCTTTACCTCCGTAAATACGGTCACTACCTTTTTGAAACGCAGTCCCGGGAAGAAATTCAACATCTCCATGGGCATGGACGCATCGAACTGGGGATACTCCGCAAAAAGTTTCTGATAATCCAGTTCATCTCTGGGATGGGGCTTTAAAAATATGGTGCCCTCTTTTTCATACATTTTTATAATATCCCGGAAGATCTGTTCTCTTACATCCAGTTCACACAAAGGATCCGTAAGTATCAGGATCTTGTCCCCCACTTTGCTGCTCTCTTCGATTTTACGTTCCAGTTCCTCTTTATTCCTTACAAAAGCCTGCAGGATCAGCTGCTTGTCCTCTGCCGTCAGGCGGTCTTCCAACGGTTTTCTCGGTACTTCGATATATCTGGGACAGGGATAGCGGATCGCGGAAATGTCATTGACTTCCATGTCCCTGCAGTATTTTCCATAACCGTTCTGAACAAAGATCAGATTCAGATACATGGATAAAAAGGCTTTGATCTTAAAATGTCCGCGGTTGTCGTATCGCGCCGCATCAAAATTCTTCAGACAATTCAAGCCGTCTTCTACCGCATGGTAGTAGATATGGTTCTGGTTCAGATAATAGCCGATGGGATCGGAGTCACAGTAGACATAGATATCCTTGTAGGTCCGAAGGTCTACCGGCACGTAAGGTGCTTCCAGTCTGGCATATTCTTTCGTAAAGCGGATCCGGTTCTTCAGATTCCCCAGAAAGCTTCCGGTATCCTGACGATATTTTGCCAGTTCCGGGAAAAAATCTTCCCGCTTCTCATCGAATTCCAGTACCTCTTCGAACAGTCCCGTGCTTTCCACCCGGGCTTTCAGATTCTCAAAGTTATTGGACATTTTGGACAGCACTAAAGTAGCAGTCCCCGCTTTCTTCGCAGGATCTGCCTCCGCCCGTAATTTCAGTTCTTTTAAAAAAGTCACATATACATGATAGTATGTGTGACAGATATAGATTCTGTCTTTCATATAAAATCTCTGTTATTGCTTATTTTCGTATGATTTTGTAACTATTCACTCCCCATTCGCAAAATCGCTGCTACGCAGCTTTCCTTTTGCTCATGTGGTTACTTCGCCTTATAAATATCATAAAATATTCTTACGAATGCAAGCATTCGACGAATATTTGACGATATTTACACGGCTCTGAATAGTTACACTATAGCACACTTTTCTCTTCCAGTAAAAAATCTTATGAAATTTTAAGAAAGTCGGGGATTACAGTTGGTACACCCAGATCCCCCAGTAAGAGTCTTCTGTTTCAAAATATCCCACCGGCTCCAGGCCCATCCTGTCGGCATCCGCGATCTCGGATCCGGAGAACAGATACTCACACCCCAGTTCCCGCAATGCTTCCATGTCAAAATCAAGACCTTCATATACCAGGGAATTTCCTTTCTCCAGACGCATGTAATTGCCTGTCACATTGTTGAACAGGTAACAGCGGTTGCCCCACAGGTCAAAATAGACTTCTACTTCCGGGTTCTTATCCAGTTCCGCGGCGATCACCCGGCGAAAACTGTGTTTATATTCCAGCGGATAATTGTTCGAATATCCGTCCACTGTATAAAAGCCATGCATCAGTGACGGTGCCGGGCTGATTCCCAGGTGCGCCACGCGGTAGGTACTCTTGTCCCGGCCGATCGTCTCATCGATCTCCTGCATCAGATCCTCCGCGAACCAGTTTTCCCAGGAAATATATCCTGTGATACCGGAACCGTTGTTGATCTGGTTCACATTCAGATACATGCCGGAATTTACCTTCAACAGCTGCAGCGTCGGCAGCAGACACACTGTCAGGATCACCAGTTTTCCAAGCAGCCACTCTCTGTCCGTATGCGGTACCTTTGCTCTCCACAGAACCGCCGCTGCCAATGCGAATTCCAGATACCAGCCTGCCGGGTACAGCCAGTAAAAACGTTCGATCTGAAAATAATGTAAAAATCCGGTCATACTGTTTTTCAGATTTACGATCACTGCAGAATGGCAGAATGCATAAAACAGGGCAATCACGATCAGAAACAGGAAATTTGCCACCGCAGCCTTATAAATATTTTTCACTGCTCCTTCCTTTTTGCAAAAAGCCCCAAGAATCAGGAATGCCAGAATCGGCAGGATCAAATATTTATGTAAGGACGGCGCATGCTGTGCGCTGTTTTCAAACACTTCCAGAAAGGTCTTCCAGAAAGGCAGCGCAGAGGACACCATCTCTTCCCGATGGCTGGTATAGCTGCCGCTGCCAAATAAAATCTCAAGGATCAGTGCCCGGTTGACCACCACATAGGTTGCCAGAAGCGCAACAAACCCAAAAGGAACCCATTTATTTTTCCTTTTGTGAAAAATATCTTCCAGTACCACCAATAGCCACAGTCCCAGTACCACATAACCGGTGTACACCAGATGACTGGTCAGACCGAATAATACGGTGATCCCCAGTGCAGGGATCCGGTTTTTTCCCCTCCAAAGACACAACAGGGCATAAGTCACCAGCGGAATCCCAAACTCCGAAAGTCCATAGACCGGGTACAGCGGCAGCACACAGAAACAGCCTCCGGCGATCACCGCCAGAATACTGCTGTCCGTGATCTCTTTTACCAGAAGATACATTCCTAAGAATGCCAGTAAAAAGCAGATAATATACTGTGTCAGGAATGCCGCTCTGGCGGATAGCAGACAATACAACGGCAGGAACAAAATAGCCGAAGGCTGCATACCACTGGCATTGACACCGCCCAGCATCTCCGGATATACGGTGCTGCCGTCCCACAAATGTCTGGCGGGAAGCATATAATTCATAATACTCTCATCCAGCTGGTCATTGATCTCGAAGAT
>JBNMJR010000137.1:0-7172 GCA_050873925.1 Acetatifactor sp. | reverse complement strand
GGTATTGTGGACGCCCTGAATGATACCTGCTCCGTCGAAATTATGGATCAGTTCACGGGTCTCGGTTCCGTCTGCTGCAGTAAATACCAGCTCTGCCTTACCGGGGCCGGGTACCTTGATCTCCGTATTTTTATAAACATCACCGTAAGCATGACGGGCAATGGTAATGGGCTTGGTCCAGTTCTTTACGTAAGGAACGATACCCTTTACCAGAATCGGTGCACGGAATACGGTACCGTCTAAGATGGCACGGATGGTTCCGTTGGGACTCTTCCACATTTCCTTCAGATTGTACTCTGTCATTCTGGCAGCGTTGGGGGTAATGGTCGCACATTTTACGGCAACACCGTATTTCAGTGTAGCATTGGCAGAATCCACAGTTACCTGATCGTCTGTCTCATTCCGATGCTCCAGTCCCAGATCATAGTACTCTGTCTTCAGATCAATATAAGGCAGTAACAGTTCATCCTTGATCATCTGCCAGAGGATTCTGGTCATTTCATCTCCGTCCATCTCCACGAGAGGTGTTGTCATTTTGATCTTTTCCATAATGATTTCCTTTCCGGTATTTATTCTTGTTCTGTTCTTATTCTACAGTAATTCTCACAGACAGGCAACCTATTCCTGCGGCTTATCCTGTTGTGCATAGGCCTCGTTCAGCCCGTTCTTCACCATATTTTCATAAGCATTGATCATGTGCTGATGTGCCAGCTGCTCCGCCAGATCGGCATTGCCTGCCTTAATGGCCTCCATGATCTGCTCATGCTCCTCGTTGGATTTCGGTCCACGGTTGGCGCTGGCCAGTGTCTTCTTACGGACACGCAGGACATACTGATGGAAGTCTTTCAGCTGATGCTCCAACATCTTGCTGTCACAGGCCTCATACAGAATGTCATGGAAACGATTGTCCAGCTCTGCCAGCTGCTCCAGATGCCCCTTCTGGGCATGGAACTTGGACAGGTAGACATTCTCTTCCATCTCTTCCATCTGCTCCTTGGTGATATGCTCCGTGGCCCAGCGTGCGCACAGGCCTTCCAGCAGGGAACGGATCATATAAATATCTTTTACATCCTTCTGGGTAATGCCGGTGACATAGGCACCCTTATTCGGGATGATCTGGATCAGTCCCTCCAGCTCCAGCTGACGGAAAGCCTCTCTGACGGGAGTCCTGCTGACGCCCATCTCCTCGCCGATGGCCACTTCCTTTAATTCTTCATGTTCCTGATATTTTCCGCTTAAGATGTCTTCTCTCAGCTTGTGAAATACCCGTCCCCGCAGGGAGAACTTGTCTGTTACTTCCTGCTTTACATCATACTTGCTCACTATAATCCTCATTTCCGGGCAGCAGGTCACTGCCGCCAAATATTTACTACTCGCCGATCTTCAGATTCTTCTCCAGACAGATACGGTTGACGCATGCTACGATCTCTTCATCCGTAAGTACGGTGACACGTCCTCCGGCGTACTCCTCGTCTACCCACTTTTTGATCTCCGCTACCAGTTCGGAAGTCTTCTGTACCTGCTTGTCTCCCTTTAACTTGTAGTAGGTGTTCAGCCAGTGTGCGATACCTGCCAGACCCGAGGTATTGGAAATCGCGCACAGTACCGGACGATTCAGGAATTTCTCGGTATCGAAGATATTGTAGATTTCCTCGTTCTTCAGCAGGCCGTCTGCATGGATACCGGCTCTGGTCACGTTGAAATTTTTGCCGACAAACGGGGTTCTGGGAGGGATCTGATAACCGATCTCCTTCTCATAGTATTCTGCCAGCTCCGTGATCACACGGGTATTCATGCCGTTCAAGTCACCCTTTAACTGTGCATACTCGAATACCATTGCCTCTAACGGTGTATTACCGGTACGCTCACCGATACCGAACAAAGAGGTGTTGACGCCGGAACAGCCGTACAGCCATGCTGTGGTGGAATTGGACACAGCTTTGTAAAAATCGTTGTGACCATGCCACTCGATCAATTCATGAGGCACGCCTGCATGGGTATGGATCGCATAGATGATACCCTGTACACTACGGGGAATAACGGCACCGGGATAATTGACACCGTAACCCATGGTATCACAGGCACGAACCTTGATGGGAATCTGGTACTCCTTCATCAGTTTCATCAGTTCCAGACAGAAAGGAACCACATAGCCGTAGATATCCGCTCTGGTGATATCCTCCAGATGACATCTGGGGCTGATGCCTTCCTCCAGGCAGTCACGGATAACGCTTAAATAGTGATCCATGGCCTGTCTTCTGGTCATCTTTAATTTCAGGAAAATATGATAGTCGGAACAGCTGACCAGAATACCGGTCTCTTTCATTCCGATCTCTTTTACCAGTTTGAAGTCCTCCTTGCTGGCACGGATCCAGCTGGTAACTTCGGGGAACTTATATCCCCTCTCCATACATTTATAGACAGCGTCTCTGTCCTTCTTGCTGTACAGGAAAAATTCACTGGCGCGGATCATTCCGTTGGGGCCGCCCAGTTCATGCAGATAATCATAGATCTTCACGATCTGCTCTGTGGTATAGGGTGCTCTGGACTGCTGTCCGTCCCTGAAGGTGGTATCTGTGATCCAGATATCCTTGGGCATGTTATGAGGCACGATACGATCATTAAAAGGTATTTTGGGGATTTCGGAATAAGGGAACATGTTACGGAACACGTTCGGCTTCTCCACATCATCCAGTATGTACATATGCTCTTCAATCTCCAGAAGGTTGTTCTTCGGATTCATGGAGACCGGACGATTCTGAAATGCATCACTTTCTCTCATTGGTATACCTCTCTTCCCTGACATTCGATCTCTGCAAGATTTTATAATTTTTACTCTGCGCAGTAAAAATACATTTTGCAGTTCTCGTATCATTGTATACAATCATACCATTTGTGTCAATATCTTTGGTATTTATTTTATTGACTTATTTTAATCATATTTTTTATTTTTCCCAGTGATTTTATTCTTTTACTTGTTTTCTAATAATCTCCGTACATTGAGCATCCCAAAGCCCTGCTTGTTCCACGGCTCTCCCAGATCGGTGGCTGTGAGGGACAGCAAACGAACAAACTCTTCATTGGTGATCCACGGATATTTTTCCATGGCAAGGGCTGCCGCTCCGGACACAATGGGGGTTGCCATGGAGGTGCCGCTCTTTGCCACATAGGGTCTGTAGATTCTTCCGTTCCGGTTCTGCCAGAAAGCATTGCAGGACAGGATCCTTGTCCCCGGAGCCACAATATCCGGTTTGCGGGTCACATCATATCTTCTGCCCCTGCCGGAATAAGTCTCGCATCTTCCGGGATCATTTTTGCAGTATCTCCCGTCATGGCAGCCTACGGTCAGGACCTTTCTGCTGCTGGCCATCTCCGAAATACTTCCGTCCTCCGGACCGGTATTGCCTGCAGCACAGACCACGAGAATATTATGATCCCACAAAAGTTCCAGCGATTCCCGAAGCATTCGTTCCTTGTAGCGTTCCTTCAGATCCCCAATTCCCACGGAGATATTCAGAATCCGGATCCCATACCTGTTTTTCAGACGCAGCACCCACTCCAAAGCATCCTGCATAGAATCACAGGAGCCTTCCCCCTGTCTGTCCAGTACCTTTCCCACCACAAGCTTAGCCTCCGGAGCCATTCCACGAAATCTCCCTCCGGACAATTCTCCGCTTCCGCATACAATCCCGCAGACATGCGTCCCGTGTCCATTATCATCATAAGGAAAATGCCGTCCTTCCACAAAGTCGGAAAAAGCGAGCAACCGCCCTGCCAGATCCGGATGATAAGCGATTCCGGTATCCAGCACCGCAACGGTTACAGATTTTGCACGTCCAGCCACACTATGCAATTGTTCCGGTACCTGTACCTGTTCCCTCACTCGCTGCATCTTTTTCCTTCCCCATAAAATAACACAAAACCGGCATAAGACTTATTCTATCTTATGCCGGTTTCTTATCCTGGTGTCGGTAAAACCTGACCCTTATTCATTTATAATTTCGATTCCCTCCGGGAATGCACTGTCACCGATATTGGTGACACTTGCAGGCAGATGTACCTTTTTCAGCTCCGTATGACTGCGGAATACTTCATCGGCAATCACACGAACGCCAGCCGGTACGGTCACTTCGGGAAGATCCCCTTTGTAAGCCACCAGAACGTCGCCGCTGATCAGGAAATCATCCATGCTGTTTTCTTCAAAATCATCCATCCATCCGGTATGGGTAAATGCCTTGGCGCCCACCCGGGTCACCGTATCCGGCAACATCACACTGTTCAGATCATCACAATGATAAAATGCCGCATAATCAATGGTGGTCAAACCTTCCGGAAAAGTCACACTCTCTGCCGAACTTCTGGAAAAAGCAAAACGTCCGATTTCTGTAGTTCCTTCCGGTATGCTCACTGCTTTGATCGACTGGTTGCGGTAATATTTCCACTCCGGAATCGTACCGTCTTCTGCCTCTGCAGTGATATCCTGCGGTTCACTTCCGGTCTCCTGTCCTGCTTCCGGTTCCGTGTAGCCCTGCTGTACATTTTCTTCCTCGGGTAATACCATCACCATAGCGTGATTTCCCACGACAATGGTACTGCCGAGTACATTGCCGGGTACCGGTGTAGGAGCCGGTGTCGGTGTTGCCGTCGGTTCAGGTTCTGTTGTTGCCTGTGTGTCCGATGTTGTGTCGGACGTTGAAGTCGGTGCAGGCGTCGCTGTCACCAGCGGATTCTGACTCCTCTGCTCTGCCAGTTTCTGTGCAAACCTGGCTGCCACACTGCCTTCATCCGCATGAATCGTCACATTATCACAGTTTAAGAAAGCATCATCCGCAATGTTTGTCACCGTATCCGGAATATAAATATCCGTAAGATTTGTACATCCGGCAAATGCCTGGGCATCAATGCTCTGTACATTCTCCGGAATCGTGATCTGTTTTAAGCCCGTACAGCCTGCAAATGCATATTCATCCACTGCGGTCAGGCCTTTACCCAGTACGACTTCTTCCAGATTATTACAGCCCCAGAACACATAGGCATCCATCCGTTTCACGGATTTGGGCACTACGACAAACTGCACCTTCTGGTTGTTCTCAAAGGCACTCTCGCCCACGACCTCTACGGTATCCGGGATTGTAACACGTTCATCGCTTCCTCTGTATTTTATCAATGTACTGCCTTCGATCTGAAAATCGGAGGCAGACGTTGCCGCATCTGCCTCCGACACAGGAAGATGTGTCAGGATCAATGCGGTAGCTATAAGTGCCAGTGCAACTACCCACTTTTTATGATTCATAAACCTTCCCATCCTTTATTTCACACTAGGCTCTTGCTTTACGCAGAGTCTTTTTATCCTTCTTCATGAAGAATACCATGGACAGACATGCCAGTCCCAGAGACAGGAACCACTTCGGATGAATGGCATCTCCGGTCTTAGGAGTGCTGTCTGCAATCGTTCCGGCTGTCAGGTTGTTCGTATCCACATAGATCACATACGGTGAGAAATGTTCCGCCGTAAAGGTGATGCAGGATACTCCGGAGATCGTGGAAAACTTCGGTGTCAGCTTGTCTAACTTACTGTTCACCACTCCGGCCACCTTGTTGTTACCTGCATAGGTGATCAGGGAATCCGGAATCGGCAGGGTAATACTGATGGACAAGCCCGTAGTATCTGTGATCTTGGTATTGCCGGTGGAATCATAGAGACTGATGTCCATCGGGAAATACTTGATGGCGCTGAGGTCACTGCCATATTCTGCCATCAGAGCCTTTACTACTTCCTCGGAAGCAGATGCGCTCTCGGTGATCTTGATCACGAAGTTATCGGAAGATCCGTTTACCGTAGCGGACACCACACCGGTATTGGACAGACCGTTCTTGTCAATGACAACGGTGGTTCTGCCGCCGGAGACATTTCCTGTTGTAGTACTGTTCGGTCTTCTGTTGGAATTGGAATTCGTGGAATTACCGCTTCCGGTAGAAGTACTGGTTTTGCTGCCACTATTTGATTTTGCCGTATAGTTTGCAGTTACGGTTACATTTGCTTCCGGCATGGTGATTACTGTAGCAGACAATACCTTGCTGGCGATCGTCGTATTGCCGGGATCAATGGACCAGCTGCTGAACTGCTGGTTTGCTGCAGGATCGTTTGCCACGATGATGGGCTGGGAACCTGCCACGTAGCTTCCGGATCCGGATCCGTTCTTAACGGTCAGAGTATACATCTTAGCCGTTGTGGTGTTATTTCCGGGGCTGGTACTCGTTCCCGGGCTGGTACTCGTACCTGGATTCGGACTGGTACTGGTTCCGGGGCTTGCCGTTCCGCCATTATTAGAACCACTGGTCTCATATACTGCATAGAAATCCGTGTCTTCCGTAAGTGCCGTTGCAATATCCGGCAGCCATTCCTTGAAAGTATAACCGCTGACCGTAGGGGTCTGGATGCTGGGTGCCACAGAGCCTTTCTTGATCGTGGTCTGATAGAATACTTCCTTGGTCACACTGTTGATATAACGAATGACAATATCATCTTCACTCAGTGCCTTATATTGTGCCATCGTGGTAAAGGACTCTGTAATATTGGTCAAAGGTCTGTCCCATCCGATGAAGACATAGCCGTCTCTCACCAGATTGGAGGTGTTGGGCAGATCCGCATCAGCGATGCTGCCACCGGAGGATACCTTGATTTCCTTAATGACGGTACCATCCCAATCCTGGAAGGTTACGGTCAGTTTGTTGGCATCGGGATCTTCCTTGCTGTACATCGCAGTAATTGTAACATCCGCAGTGATCTCACCGGGATCGGGATCCCAGTACTGGAAAACCTCTCCGCTCTTGCCGGCCGGTGTCGGAGGTGTTGCAGCCTCTCCACCCTTAACTCTCTGTTCCGCATCAGGTACCAGTGCATAACCGCCCAATTCTTCATTCCAGTCGCGGAAGTTAACTGTGAAGTACTCTACCAGAGGTGTAGTATCCACGGTGAAACCTTTCAGTTTCGCGTAATTATACAAGTAACTGTTTTCCGGGCTGCAGACTACCACATCCTCTGGATCCGGAGTTGCCTTGAGCAGATCATCAAACGCATGCTGGCCGATCAGGTTCAGATACTGGCTGGCCTCCAGACGCTCCATACCGCTGTTCCGGAACGCATAATCCTCAATGGTGGTACAGGTCGT
>JBNMJR010000136.1:0-7177 GCA_050873925.1 Acetatifactor sp. | reverse complement strand
TTCTCTCGAAACGGAGAACGCCATCAACTAAAGCAAACAGAGTATCATCTCCACCGATACCAACATCGACACCGGGATGAATCTTGGTACCGCGCTGTCTGTAAAGAATATTTCCAGCTTTTACAAACTGGCCATCAGCTCTCTTCGCACCTAATCTCTTGGATTCGGAATCTCTACCGTTCTTGGTAGAACCAACTCCCTTTTTATGTGCAAAAAATTGAAGGTTAAAGTTAAACATGGTCTACACCTCCTCGATTTTTACTTGCAAATACTGTTCCCCGTACTGACTGCTGAGCTTTTTCAGTGAAAACACCATAAAGTCCATCAGAAATACGGTCTTGTCCTGCGGAACCTGATTTACGAAATCACATTTGATAAATCCCGTCTCCTCATTCTGAGCCAGCTGTATTTCTTCACCAGCCATCTCTTCCAGCGCCATGATCGTACTTTGTACAGTCACGGAAATCGCCGCACAAAGGATATCGGGTTCTTTACCGAACAATCTCTTCTTCGCATATTCCGCATGCCCCATGCAGTAGAATCCGCGATAGATTCCCTCATGGTCCTTACGAATGATAATAGTTGTCATAACGATTATGCGTTAATCTTTTCGATCTTAACCTGAGTGTATGCTTGTCTATGACCATTCTTCTTGTGGTAACCGGTTTTTCTCTTGTACTTGTATACAATAACCTTCTTACCTCTACCCTGCTCCATAACGGTTGCGGTAACAGTTGCGTTAGCAACGTCAGCACCAACCTTGAGGGTATTGTCACTTACTGCGATCACCTGGTCAAAAGTAACAGTGTTACCAGCTTCTGCATCGATCTTCTCAACTTTGATCACATCACCCTCAGAAACTTTGTACTGCTTTCCACCTGTTGCAATAATTGCGTACATAATAAGGCACCTCCTATTATTTACTCGCTAACTTTGGTGGTGAAGGATCTTAAAATCCGACACACTTATACCTAGTTATGCGGCATACCGTAGTATAATAGCATGAGGTGCCCTAATCGTCAAGATATATTTTTATTTTTTTGAAAAAAATATTTCAGATACCTACTTTTCCAAGATATCTGCATTATTTTTCTTCTCGAAGTCTTCCACATACTGAATGATCAGCTTTACGGTTCCTTCGATGCCGAGGATGCTACTGTTGATACACAGATCATAGCTGTCGGCTCTGCCCCACTTCTTGGAAGAATAATAGTTGTAATAACTCTGACGCTGCTTATCCTTCTTCGTGATCATTTCCTTTGCCTTGGCTTCCGTCAGGTTATATCTTGCCATGATACGCTTGGTCTTCACATCGTCATCACCGAAGATGAACAGGTTGATGCAGTTCTTGTAATCCGCCAGAGCGTAATCTGCACAACGGCCTACAATAACACAGGGACCTCCGTCAGCGATCTTCTTGATCGTATCAAACTGTGCCAGGAAAACCTTGTGGCTGATCGGCATATCTACAAAAGAGGATGCATTGTAGCCGAAGGAATAAGTATCCATGACCAGATTGTACAGGAAGGAATTGGTAGGTCTCTCATCATGGTTCTGGATCATTTCCTCACAGAAACCACTTTCCTGTGCTGCTCTGGTAAGGAGTTCCTTATCATAGCATTTGATTCCGAAATACTCTGCAACCTTTTCCCCGATTTCACGGCCTGCAGAACCAAACTGACGTCCAATGGTAATAATCGTATTCATACACACACCCGCTTTCTGCTGAACTGAATAACTAGCATTTTTTGTATTTTCATTATACGTGATATTTAACAAAAAATCAACCAATTATCAGATTTTTTAGGGATAAATCAACAATTTTCGTGTGATGCATGCATTTTTTCTGCTATTTTCACGCCTTCTTCCGTCTGTGCCAGACCTCCCAATGCCGTTTCCCGCAGCGAAGCATCCATTTTATCGCCCACTTCCTTCATGGCATCCATGACCTGATCCGGCGGAATCCGGCTTACGATCCCGGCCATAGCCATATCCGCACAGGCCATGGCATTCACCGTGCCGATCACATTTCGTTTTACGCAGGGTACCTCCACCAGCCCCGCCACGGGATCGCATACCAGTCCCAGCAGATTCTTCATGGCCATGGCCGCTGCAGTGGATATCTGTTCACAGTTGCCTCCCTGCAGATACGTCAGTGCTCCGGCTGCCATGGAACTGGCTGCCCCGATCTCCGCCTGGCATCCTCCCGCAGCACCGCTGATGGAAGAACGGGTGGCTATGATCTGTCCGATTCCCGCCGCTACATACATGGCCTTCAGAATCTTGTCGGTATCCCGGCACCGTTTTTGAAAATAAGGAACCAGCACCGCCGGCAGCACACCGCAGGCTCCCGCTGTAGGCGCAGCCACGATACGCTTCATACAGGCATTGGACTCTCCCATCTGTAAAGCTCCGGCAATACAGCCGTCCACATATTCCCCGCACAACGATCCTTCGCCGGTATTATGGGTGTATTCCTCCATTTTTCTGCCGTCACCGCCCACCAGTCCGCTGGAGGACTTAAGGTCTCCTTCATAAGTGGCCGCTGCCAGCAACATGGCATCCCAGGTCCCGCGCATATGCTCCATACTCTCCTGTCGGGATACATTCCGCTCCGCCATATCGTCTTCCAGGATCACCTGCCAGAACTCTTTTTCTTCCGTATGACATTTCTGTAATACCTGTTCAAATGACTGATAAGACATTTTACTCCTCCACGTTGATATACGTCACCTTAATGATGCCGTCCAGCTGTTCCAGCCAGGCCACCGATTCCTCCGGCACTTCCTGATCCGTCTCTATGACCATGACTGCATAACCGCCCCGCTTGTCCCGATAGAGCTGCAGGGTGGCAATATTTACCCTTCTTTCCGCCAGCATGGAGGTCACCTGCGCCACATGTCCCGGCTGATCCACGTTGTGTACGATCAGTGTGGGCTTCTCCGCAGAGAAATTCACATCGATACCGTCCAGTTTGGCGATCAGGATCCGGCCACCGCCGATGGAAGCCGCCTGGACCTCGATTTTCCGTCCATGTTCCCCGGTCAGTCTGAGAACTGCCGTATTGGGATGGGCATCCTTCAATGTGACAGTGGAAAAAGAAAATTCCATTCCTTTTTTTTGCGCCAGTTCAAAGCTTGTGGGAATCCGGATATCATCCGGCCGCATTCCCAACAGTCCTGCGATCAGAGCCTTATCTGTGCCATGACCGATCCCTGTAGTAGCAAAGGAACCATGCAGAAGGATTTCCGCCTTCACCACATGGTCCTGAAGTAATTTTCCTGAAATATAGCCGATCCGGACCGCTCCCGCAGTATGGGAACTGCTGGGACCGACCATAACGGGTCCTAAAATATCAAACAGATTCATAAGCGCCTCATTTCTATGCGAAACATAAGCTGTAAATTTATTTTTCCAACACTGTCAGAAGATGTTCAAAATATTCCGGTAGCGGTGCGTCGATCTCCAGATATTCTCCGGTCGTGGGATGAATAAATCCCAAAGTCTTGGCATGTAGTGTCTGCCCCTGTAATTTGAATGGGCTTTTCCGGTTGGAATAGACTTCATCCCCCAGAAGCGGATGCCCGATGCTTGCCATATGCACACGGATCTGATGCGTCCTTCCGGTCTCCAATACGCACTCTATATAAGTATATCCCTGAAATCTCTGCAATACCCGGTAATGGGTCACGGCGCGTTTTCCGTTCTGGTGATTGATTGCCATTTTCTTACGGTCATTTGGATGTCTACCGATGGGCTGATCAATAGTGCCTTCCTCCTGCTTCAACTCTCCGAAACAGATGGCACGGTATCTTCTGTTGATGGAATGTTCTTTTAACTGTTCCGCAATACACCGATGGGCTTTGTCATTTTTGCAGGCAATGACTGATCCGGTGGTATCCCTGTCGATCCGGTGTACGATACCGGGTCGCAACACCCCGTTGATCCCCGACAAATCTTTGCCGCAGTGATACATCAGTGCATTGACCAGAGTGCCACTGTAATGTCCCGCCGCCGGATGCACTACCATCCCTTTTGGTTTGTTCACCACAATGAGGTCTGCATCCTCATACAGGATATCCAGCGGAATGTTCTCCGGCTCGATATCCGGTTCCACAGATTCCGGTACCGAGAAGACCACTTCGTCATCACATCTGACACGATAACTTCCCTTTACCGGCTTACCGTTAACCAGCACATTTCCGTCTTTGATCAGCTTTTGAATAAAAGAACGGGACAGATTCTCCACCAGCAGGCTCATGCATTTGTCAATCCGTTCGTCTTCCATTTCTTCCGTTATCTGAAATCGGAGTTCTTCCATTATTTCATCTCCCGATAACGATTCTGCTTGAAGTTCAAAAATTCCAGATCCTTCTCCTTGTACACGAACAAAAACAGAATAAACAGGCCGATGGTAGATACCACCACATAAATATCCGCCACATTAAAGATCGGATAATTGATCAGTACAAAGGAGATAAAGTCCACCACATAATCCAGGCGGAATCTGTCGATCATATTGCCGATGCCCCCGGCAATGATCACTGCCAGAAGTACATGTACGATCCGGAATTTTTTCTGTTCCGGAAGCTTGAAAAGGAAAAATAACAATACGGCAAGAAATACGATTCCCACAAACAGAATAAATACTTTCTGGTTCTGCAGCATACCGAAGGCGGAGCCTCTGTTCTCCAGATATTGCAGTTCCAATACTCCGTCAATGATCACATAGGCGGGCTGGTTCTTCAGATGTACCACCGCCAGATGCTTGGTAAACTGATCCAGCACCAAAAGCACCGCTGCGATCAGGGCATCTATGATCAGCATAACAACTCGACTACTTTTCTTTTCCTTATTCATGAGCATCCTCTTCACTAAAATTGATTTCTTCGATGGCAGCCAGGATCTCCTCATCCGTAACGGTTCTGTCGATAACTGCCTTTCCGATCTTCTTTAACAGAATAAACTTGATCGTACCGGCCTCCATCTTCTTATCGGATTTTGTAAGCTTCAGGATCTCCTGAGGATCAATGTCATCCACGGAGATCGGCAGATAAAACGGCACAAACATATCACGGATCTCATAGAATTCTTCCATGCTCAGCATTTCCTTCTTCCAGGAAATATAGGCTGCCGCTACGGTACCCAGTGCCACACATTCTCCATGATACAGTTCGAAATTCTTGTATTTTTCAATGGCATGTCCGATGGTATGTCCCAGATTCAGGAGTGCCCGGTCTCCCTGCTCGGTCGGATCCTTCTCCACTACCATTTTTTTGATGGAACAGGTGCGGATCACCATTTCTTCCAGGGTATTCAGGTCCCTCTCGCAGATCTCATACATGTTCTCGATCAGCCACTCATAGAAGGGGGCATCCTTGATCAGTGCGGATTTCATTACTTCCGCAAATCCGGAATAGAACTGTCTCTCTTCCAGTGTCTTTAATACGGACAGATTCATATATACCAGTCGGGGCATTTTAAATGCGCCCACCATATTTTTATAACTGTCGAAATCCACGCCGGTCTTACCACCGATGGAACTGTCCGCCTGTGCCAGCAATGTGGTGGGAATCTGTACAAAATCAATGCCTCTTAAATAGGTAGCTGCCACAAATCCGGTCAAATCACCGCATACACCGCCGCCCAGTGCCAGCAGCATATCTTTTCTGTCAAAACCTTCTTTGATCAGAAAACGGTACACATCCTTCACCGTATCCAGATTCTTATGTTCTTCTCCGGCGGGGAAGACGTATTTTACGGCCTTACGGCATTTCCCCTCTAAAAGTTCCAGAATCTGTGCTGCATACAGACTGTCCACAGTAGAATCCGTCACAATGCATAATCTCTTGTCCGCCGCGCCAAGCTCTGCCAGTTCTTCCCACAGGCCGTCAAAAGACTGCTGGAATACAATATCGTAGCAAGGCTTTTTGTTGTAAAGCACCGGTAATCTCTGTGCCATGTTGTTCACCCTTCAGTTCCCCGGGAACTGTTCTTTCTTGTATAATTTATATCTGTTTTTAAAAAACTTCCTGCAGTCACCCGCAGGAAGTTATCTTCTTATGACATTCCGTTGTTAATAGGCATTTCAAAGGATCCGGCACCGCCGAAAATATCCTGGAAATCACCGGAGATATCTACGCTGGCCGGCGTAATAATGAAAATATAATGGGATATTTTCTGTAAATTGCCTGAAATTGCGAAACAGGATCCGGAAGTAAAATCAATGATACGCTGGGCGATGTCTACATCCAGGCCTTCCAGATTCAGCACTACCGTCCGGTTGGCCAGTAGTGTCTCTGTGATCTCTCTTGCATCCTCCACGGAAGTAGGCTTGATCACGCAGACCTCCATGCCGGTCCCGGGCATTTTCTTGGTCACGGTGCGGTGGATTGGTGTTACCTTAGGCTGTGTGGAACGTTTTCCCTTCTCTTCCGGTTCATCATCCTCCTGTGCCTGCTGTCTGCTCTTGGCCGGGCTGAATTTCTTTACCGGTTCTACTTCTTCCTCATCATCCAGATAATCGTCATCATAGAAACCCTCATCTTCTTCATCATTCAGTTTCATATAATTCAGGAACTTATCCATTACACCCATTGTTGCGTGTCTCCTTTATTATTCAATCTATTTAATCTCTTACCGGATCGTCTTGCTGTAATCTCTTTCCCCAAAAATGCCGGTCCCGACTCTGACGATCGTAGCCCCTTCCTGCGCAGCCACCATATAATCGCCGGTCATTCCCATGGAAAGAATACTCATAGAAACATTATCAATGTTTTTATTTCCGATGTCAACAGCTAATTGCCGAAGTTTCTGAAAATAGCCTCTGTTTTCTTCCGGATCTTCCACAAAAGGTGCAATCGTCATCAAGCCCCTGATATGTATTCCGGGCAACACAGCGATCTCACGGATCAATGCTGCAGTCTCTTCTACCGTAGTACCGAATTTGCTTTCCTCCTGTGCAACGTTTACTTCGATCAGGATATTTACCTCCACCTGCTTTTTCACGGCTTCCCGGCTGATCTCTTCCGCCAGCCGGAGGCTGTCCACACTGTGGATCAGGTACACCTTATCTACAATGTATTTTACCTTATTGCGCTGCAGATGGCCGATCATATGCCATCTGATATCCGAAGGCATCTGCGGAATCTTGTCCACCAGCTCCTGTACCTTGTTC
>JBNMJR010000135.1:0-7189 GCA_050873925.1 Acetatifactor sp. | reverse complement strand
TGTCATAAGAAACTGCAGTCGTCTGGCAGTAAAATACGGATATGACAAGCTTAATTTTTATGAAGGTTCCATCGAAGAATTTGAGGGTGTGACACAGGTAGATATGGTTGTAACACTCCATGCCTGTGATACCGCAACAGATTATGGCATTTTAAAAGAGCGTTTCTGTGCACTTGCCACAGATGGCATTCGTGCCAAAATATTAGAAGAACAGGGATATGATACGCAGATTCTTGAATTTATTGATATGGAACATACCCCGAAGAATCTGCTGATCCGGGCGGTGAAGAAGAGCGGCATGCGCCCGAAAAAAAGCGCAGACATCGGTACCGTGGAGGAACTGCTCCATGTGGCGCCGACACTGGAAAAATTGCTGAATAATGAATGAGTGAAAAGCGAGCATGAAGAAAACAATCATCAGAATTGCCGTGTGTGTTGTTGTATTTCTGGCATCAGCACTGATCATCGGCAGCATTATGAATCAGGGACATAACAATATGACCATGGAGATGGCTTCGGCCACTCTGCCTATGATCACGATGGAAAGCAGCGGTGTGGCATGCAATGAACTGCATGGAAATACTGTGGAAATGGATGTGGCTTACCAGAAAGACTGCATTACCCTGCTGGGGGAGGGCAGACAGGCGAACTTCACCGTGGATACTTTCGGGAGAGAGATTACGGGGATTTCGGCAGAGGTTCGCAGCATTGACGGCAGCCGACTGATTGAGAACAGCGAAATCACCGGCTGGAAGGCGGACGGGAAAAGTTTTCCCGTTTCTCTTACACTAAAAGACCTGATCGACACGAATACACAATACAGTCTGACCCTGATCCTGGAACTGGAAGGGGAACAGAAGGTATATTATTATACGACTATTTTATGGAATGATGATCTGCATATTCCGGAGATCCTGGAATTCGCCACGGATTTCCACGGAAAATTATACGACAAGGAAGCGGCGAAGGAATTGACGAAATATCTGGAGCCCAATTCCAAGCTGACAGATAACGGAACTTTCCATAAAGTGAATATCCACAGCAGCTTTCAGCAGATCACCTGGGGCAATCTGGAACCGGTTCAGGAGGGTGCGGCTTCTATCCGGCTGACACAGATCAGCGGAAATGTGGTCTCCCTGCTGATGGATTTCGTGGTATCCACCGGTGAGGGCAAAAATAAGATATATTACAATGTCGAAGAATATTACAGAGTCAGATATACTTCGGAGAGAATGTATCTGCTGGACTATGAGCGCACCATGACGCAGATCCCGGATACCACCCGGATGTATGCCAATGACAAGATCCTTCTGGGAATCACGGATGAAAACGTGGATATGATGGAGAGCGCGGATGGCAATACCGTGGTGTTCTCCGATATGGGACAGCTGCTCAGTTATAATGCGGCTACCAACGGACTGACAGTGATCTTCTCCTTCTATGATAAGGATAATGCGGACCGACGTACCCTGTATGACAACCATGGCATCAAGATTTTGGACGTAGACGAGGGCGGTAATGTAAAATTTGCCGTGTACGGTTACATGAATCGTGGAAGACATGAGGGGGAGACCGGCATTCAGATCATCAGTTATGATAATTCTCTGAATACGATCGAGGAAGAAGTCTATATCCCGTATTCCAAGAGTTATGCGGTATTGAAGGATGAGATGGAGCAGTTGTTGTACCGGAACAGGCAGCAGCATGTATACTTTTTCCTGGAAAACGGTGTCTATGATGTGGATCTGGAGAATCGCAGAGCCGAACAGCTGGTAAGCATAAGACAGGATGACAGCCTTCAGGTATCGGAGAATCATGAAATCATTGTATGGCAGGAAGGGGATGACATCAACCACAGCAACCAGCTGAATGTCAGGAACCTGAATACCGGAGAACAGACGGTGATCCGGGCGGAGGACGGTGAAGCCATAAGGCCGCTTGGCTTTATGGGAGAAGATATTATTTACGGTGTGGCCAGGGAGAGTGACATCCGGACAGAGAATTCCGGACAGATCTTCTATCCCATGTATAAGGTCTGCATCAGCAATTCTTCCGGAGATAATCTGAAGGAATATGGTCAGGACGGCATCTATATTGTGGATTGTACCATCGAGGGGAATCAGATCACTCTGTCGAGAATACAGCGTTCTGAGAACGGCAGTTATCAGGAGATCCTGGATGACCAGATCATGAACAATGTGGAAGAAGAACCGGGACAGAATAAAGTAGTCACTGCAGACATTGATATCTATGAGAGATATGTGCAGATACAGACCAAGACAACCATCGATACCAAGACCATCAAGGTGCTGAATCCCAAGGAGGTCGTATTCGAGGGCGGAAGAGAATTGATACTGGATGCGGTCAGTGAAGTTCCCAGATATTATGTATACAATGCCTATGGAGTACAGGGGATTTACAGTGCCCCGGGCAAGGCGGTGAAGGAGGCCTACGATTCCTCCGGCGTTGTTACGAACGATCGCGGTATTACGGTATGGCTGAAGGGCAATCGCGTCAGCAGAAACCAGATCATGGCGATCAAGGAAGAGAGCGTCACGGAGCAGAAGAACAGCCTGACGGTATGTCTGGACAACATCCTGCGGCATGCGGGAATCACCCGAAATACCGAATATGACCTGGCACAGGGCAAGACAGCGATACAGATTCTGGAAGAAAACATGACAGGCGTGCAGGTGCTGGATCTGAGCGGATGCAGTCTGGATGCGGTGCTGTATTATGTGAATCAGGATATTCCGGTACTGGCGATCCTGGAGGACGGTGAAGCGGTACTGGTGACCGGATTCAATGAATTTAATGTGGTGATCATGGAGCCTTCCACCGGAAAGCTGTACAAAAAGGGAATGAATGATGCCACCACCTGGTTCGCAGAGAATGGCAATCATTTTATCTCCTATATGAGAATAGAAAATTAAATACAGACACACAGTAAAAGGCGCCCGGAACCTGAAAGGATCCGGACGCCTTTTTGAATGAGAAACCAGCTTATTTCTGCACGTCAAAAATGTATTTGCGGTATTTCTGCAACACAGTGCGTAACAGCATGCCCAGGACTCCGCAGGAAATGATCTCACCGATACCAACGGTCAGCATGAAATAAGGAATGCCGCCCTCCAGGTGGTAAACATAAGCCAGTACGAAAGGAACGATGATCGTGTTGGCAATGATGGGAGGCAGGGGAGCCAGCCATTTGCTCTTATTCCGCAGCAGATAGGTGCCGAATGCACCGATCAGAGTTGCAAGACTGCCGAATACGATGTCAAGCAGCATACAGCCGGTCATGGTATTGCTGATGATGCATCCCAGGAAAAGTCCCGGTATGGCAGCAGGGGTAAATACGGGAAGAATGGTCAGGGCCTCCGAGAAGCGGACCTGAATGGCATAATTTGCCAGTCCCAGAGCGTTGGCCAACATGGTCAGCACAACATAGAGAGCAGCGATCACCGCTCCGTGTACGAGGTACAGTACTTTTTTGTTCATTTGTTTTCTCCTTTAGTTTTGTTTTACGAGTGGAAGGTCACGAACACTCGATTCATTTTACGCCGGGAATCGGCGAGCCCTATAAGACCTTGTTTTTATGGGCTGTACAACTGTTTCAGTATAGCAATAATTGGGGAAAAGTCAAGACCTGCGTTGGTGCAATATGTTTTTCTTAAATTTGTGCAAAATAACCAATAGTTGCATTTTCAACATAAAAATGCGAAAATATAAGATAACGCATTGATTGCAAGGAAGTAAGGAGAAAGCTATGTATATTATCGCAGGGCTGGGAAATCCCGGCAAAGAATATGAAAATACCAGACATAATATCGGTTTTGATGTCATAGACAGATTAGCAGAGGAAGAAAATATCGCTGTCATGGAGAGTAAGCATAAGGCGTTGATCGGCAAGGGCTATGTGGCAGGGCAGAAGGTGATCCTGGCGAAGCCCCAGACATTCATGAACTTAAGCGGTGAGAGCATCCGGGAGATCGTGGACTACTACAAGGTGGATGATACCACAGAACTGATCGTGATCTCTGACGATATCAGCCTGGATGTGGGACAGATCCGCATCCGCAAAAAGGGCAGCGCCGGTGGCCACAACGGACTTAAGAATATCATCAAAATGTTAGGGCATGATACTTTTATCCGCGTGCGCATGGGCGTGGGAGAGAAGCCGAAGAACTTTGATCTGGCGGACTATGTGCTGGGCCATTTCCCGGCAGAGGAACGTGCGGTCATGGATGAAGCTGCGAAGACCGCCGCGGAAGCTATCCGTATGATCATCACTGAGAATGCGGACGCAGCCATGAATCATTTTAACAGTAAGAAAGCGTAACGGTTGTATTATAGTAAGAGGAAATTAAGATGCAGGCACTGATTGCGCCACTGAAAGAACTGGCGGAATATGACGAGATCCGCAAAGTCGTGAGACAGGGAAAAGGGACCGTAGCCCTGTCCGGCTGTGTGGATTCCCAGAAACTTCATATGATCTACGGACTCAGCGATGGCCTGAAATACAAGGTCATCGTTACTTATAATGACTTAAAAGCCAAAGAGATCTACGAGGAATATCGCTTTTATGACAGGAATGTCATGCTCTATCCGGCAAAGGATCTGATCTTTTTTCAGGCGGATATCCACGGTAATCAGTTGGTCCAGGAGCGGATCAAGACCCTGCGCAGAGTCGTGGAAGGCAAGCCCGTCACCATTGTCACTACCTATGCGGCACTGATGACACCCCAGGTGCTGTGGGAGGAGAAGGATATTATCCGCACCGAGCGGGGCGGCAGTCTGGATGAGAGCAAGCTGGCATCCCGGCTGGTGGCCATGGGGTATGAGAAAGCCTATCAGGTGGAAAGCCCGGGGCAGTTCTCCATCCGCGGAGGCATCGTGGACATTTTTGACCTGACGGAAGAGAACCCCTATCGTATTGAATTGTGGGGAGATGAGGTGGAATCCATCCGCAGCTTCGATATTTTAAGCCAGCGTTCCATTGAGAAGCTGGAGAGCATCACGGTCTACCCGGCCACGGAATTCGTTCTGTCGGAAGAGCAGATCCGCAAGGGTATCGCAAAGCTGGAGAAGGAAGCTACAAAGCAGGAAAAGACCTTCCGGGATGCCCACCAGCCGGAGGAAGCCCACAGGATCGCCACACAGGTCAGTGAACTGAAGGAACAGCTGCTGGAATTCCAGAGCAAGATCAATCTGGAAGGCTACATCCGCTATTTTTATGAAAATACCGTGACTATGCCGGAATTGCTGGCGGATATGGCGGGGCGTTCACTGGTCTTCTACATCGATGAACCGGCGAGAGTGAAGGAGCAGGCGGATGCCATTGAGCTGGAATTCAGGGAGAGCATGGAGCAGCGTGCCAGAAAAGGCTATGTGCTGCCGGGGCAGATGAACATTCTGTATAGCGGCGAACAGGTGGCAGCCACCCTGGAGAGAAATGCGGTGGTGACCCTGGCTACCATGGAGACCAAGTACGGATATTTCAAGACGGAAATGCATGTGGATATTGCCGCCCGCAACATTGCCCCTTACAACAACAGTTTCGAAGCACTGGTCAAGGACCTGAAAAAATATAAAAAGAACGGTTATCGGGTGCTGCTGTTGTCCGGTTCCCGTACCAGAGCCAGACGTCTGGCGGAGGATCTGCGTAATACCGAGGATGCCGGACTGACGGCGGTCTACACGGAAGACCCCATGCGTGAAGTGCAGCCCGGGGAGATCCTGACCTATTATGGCCATGTGAACAAGGGCTTTGAATACCCCTGGCTGAAATTCGTGGTACTGTCCGAAAGTGATATTTTCGGGGCGGAGAAGCGTAAGAAAAAGAAGAAAAAGCTCTATCAGGGACAGAAGATCAATGATTTCAACGATCTGAAAATCGGGGATTACGTGGTGCATGAGACCCACGGACTGGGGATATACAAAGGAATCGAGAAGGTAGAGGTAGACAAGGTCGTCAAGGATTACCTCAAGATCGAATACCGGGACGGCGGTAATCTGTATATTCTGGCCACCGGACTGGATGTGATCCAGAAGTATGCTTCCGCCGATGCGGCGAAGAAGCCGAAGCTGAATAAGCTGGGCGGTAAGGAATGGGAGCACACCAAGACGAAGGTGCGCAGTGCCGTCAGCGCCGTGGCCAAGGACCTGGTGGAATTGTATGCGGTCAGACAGCAGAGCGAAGGTTATGCCTTTGGAAAAGACACGGTATGGCAGCGGGAGTTCGAGGAAATGTTTCCCTTCGAGGAGACGGAGGATCAGCTGAATGCCATTGCGGACACCAAGGCGGACATGGAGAGCCACCGCATCATGGATCGTCTGATCTGCGGAGATGTAGGCTACGGTAAGACCGAGATCGCCATCCGGGCAGCCTTCAAAGCGGTGCAGGAAGGCAAACAGGTGGTATATCTGGTGCCCACCACGATTCTGGCACAGCAGCATTACAACACTTTTGTGCAGAGGATGAAAGATTTCCCCATTAATATCGCACTGATGAGCCGTTTCCGCACCCCATCGGAGATCAAAAAGACAGTAAAGGATCTGGAAAAAGGTATGGTGGATATCGTCATCGGTACTCACAGAGTACTTTCGGCAGATGTGAAGTTCAAGGATCTGGGACTACTGATCATTGACGAGGAACAGCGTTTCGGTGTGGCTCATAAGGAAAAGATCAAGAAATTAAAAGAAAACGTGGACGTGCTGACCCTGACGGCAACCCCCATTCCCCGGACACTGCATATGAGCCTGATCGGCATCCGGGATATGAGTGTGCTGGAGGAGGCACCCAACGACCGGTTGCCGATCCAGACCTTTGTCTGTGAATACAACGATGAACTGGTCAGAGAGGCCATCGTCCGGGAAATGGCCCGGGGCGGACAGGTCTATTACGTCTATAACCGGGTGAACAATATCGCGGATATTGCGGCACAGATTGCAAAACTGGTGCCGGAAGCAAATGTGGCCTATGCCCACGGACAGATGAAGGAGCATGAACTGGAACGGATCATGTTCGATTTCATCAACGGAGAGATCGATGTGCTGGTGTCCACCACCATCATAGAGACCGGACTGGATATTTCCAATGTTAACACCATGATCATTCACGATTCGGACAATCTGGGACTGTCCCAGCTGTACCAGCTCAGAGGCCGTGTGGGCCGTTCCAGCCGCAATG
>JBNMJR010000134.1:0-7295 GCA_050873925.1 Acetatifactor sp. | reverse complement strand
CATCAGGGTTTCCCCCATTGTGCAATATTCCCCACTGCTGCCTCCCGTAGGAGTTTGGGCCGTGTCTCAGTCCCAATGTGGCCGTTCACCCTCTCAGGCCGGCTACTGATCGTCGCCTTGGTGGGCCGTTACCTCACCAACCAGCTAATCAGACGCGGGTCCATCTTGTACCACCGGAGTTTTTCACACTGCTTCATGCGAAGCTGTGCGCTTATGCGGTATTAGCAGTCGTTTCCAACTGTTGTCCCCCAGTACAAGGCAGGTTACCCACGCGTTACTCACCCGTCCGCCACTAACTTTCCAATCGCTAGGCTTCATGAAAAGTCCGTTCGACTTGCATGTGTTAGGCACGCCGCCAGCGTTCATCCTGAGCCAGGATCAAACTCTCATGTTAAAATGGTGTTTGTGTCCTGCCAGTTTTATCTGGCATTGTTTACTGTTAATTCGGGTAGCTTGTCAATCTTTCGATTGGCTTGCTTGTTCTTGAATTTCTCTGAAAATCTTGGAATTTTCAGGGTTGCATTACTGTTTATTTGTCAAAGATCAGTGTTTTGTGTTTCGCTGTTGTTCTCAGCGGCAACTCTGATATCTTATCATAACCGCTTTTGTTTGTCAACAACTTTTTTAAAAACTTTTTTGTCTTGGAAAACTTTTGTTTTCCGTGACAGGTATTTATGTTATCATATCTGTCAGACTTTGTCAACAGCTTTTTTTGAAATCTTTTCAAGTTTCTTTCAAACTGTTGTGCTATCTCGGCGCTGCCTCAACAACGAATCTGAGTATATCATCCTATATGACACTTGTCAACACTATTTTTTGAATTTTTTGCACAAATTATCCCCTGCCGCGTCAATTCCGCATAAGCAGGGGATTTCAACCATGTTTCTATTCTGTTTTTTGCTATTTCACAAAGAAAGGAAGCTTTTGTCCGAGCTGTTCCACCAGATATGCCAGATAGTTATTTTCATACAAATACGTAAGTATTCTGCTGTCTCTCGTATAATCTACAATCACCTGTCCAAGGGTTCCAAGATCTCTGAAGACATTAAATGCATATATTGTCCAAACAATTAGAACAGTTTCCAATATTCCAACCACAATACCTAGTAATTTGTCCAGACTATGTACTATAGGTAGTTTCACGATCATCTTTGCCGAGAAAAATACGACATTGAGAAGATGATGTACCAGGCCGATTGCCGCCAGCAGCAGTACTGTCAGGATCACATTGAAGATTTTTCCGTCAAAGTAGCTGCTCAGGCCATTCCCGATCAGGAAAAGCACCACGCAGGTAATCAGCAGGGAGATCAGAGAGATCAGGGACTTTACCATTCCCTTCTTGTAGCCGTCCATCACCATGCAGATTAATACCACTGCCATGATGATCTGTAATAAATTCAGATTCATTGGTATACTCCTTTATTTTAACTGTATTGTATCTATTGTACTATCCGTTACCAGATAATATTTGTAGGAACCTCCTGCGGGAAGTAGGAGCCTGGCACTCTTGCCAAAACTGCCATGGTATTTTTCCACACCGTCCGTTGTAAAGATCTGGCACTCCGATTCGTTGTAGATCACCATATCATCATCTCCGAAGAAAATATCTGTATAATCCACATCAAAATAGTAGCTGCCCACCTTTACCGCCGAAGTATTGTACACATCCATGCGGTACTTGGTCTCCGCCTGGTCCGAGAGGAATACCAGTCCTACATATTTATCGCTGTAGAAAACCGACTGGATCTCGTCATCATACAGGTATTCTCCCACCGTCACCGGCTTCTGGACACCCGAGTAGATCATGAGACGGCTGTCCCCTACCGCAAACGCTGTTTCATTATTCATAAACTGCACTTTCGGCACGACCAGGTCGGAGTAGGAATATGCGCTGACCATATAGTCGCTCTGATTCTCACCCACCGGTCCGAAATTATAGAATGTCACATTGCTCTTCACCACACCTGCATCCACATACAGGTAGCTGATCGCCAGAAGCTCTCCGTCCGGCGACAGACTGATGGATACCGGATATCCTCCGTCTGTCATATGTGCCTGTCCCGTATAGCTGTTGGTACCGTCTGCTTCGTAAGTCATGATCCAGGCCACGTTCGTATCTGCCAGCACTGCTGTCACTCTTCCCGTTTCCGCCACCGTGATATTCCGGATCGGCATGGTGGTTGTAATGGTTCCCAGCTGCTTGTCCGTATTCTGCACGTAGATCTCACGGCCGTTATAACTACCGATGGCTGCCACGTTGCCGCAGGTGGCAAGCTTCACATCCTGGATCACATAAGTCTGGTTCCATTTCACATTTCCCTTGGGATCCGTACAGTGAGCACCGTCCTTACTATAAGTAAGAATACTGTTTTTCAGACGTACGTCTATGGCATCCGATGAAACCTCCCGGCTAATGGAAGATACGGTATCGTATCCCGTATAGATATGTCTCTTCGCCTGTACCACCACCAGGGCAAGTGCTGCTCCCAGTGCCGCCACCACCAACAGTACCCGGTACACAATGGTCAACCGGTGTTTGCGGATTTTTTTCTTGTAATCATCCTGACTCTTTTGTCGCTTTTCTTTTTCCTTCAGATAATTCTTGATATCTGCTGCCATGTATCTGTTTCCTTATGTGTCATTTACGTAACTGTTCAGAACCTATTCGCAAAATCGCTGCTGCACAACTTACTTTACATAACTCTGAATAGTTACAGTATAACACACTTCCCCCTTTTGAAAATAAGTTTTTTACGGGAGAAGGATTTCCTGACCGATCTTGATGTCATCCGGGTCAGTAATGCCGTTCAGGGAACAGATCTCGGATACTTTGCTGTTGCTGCCGTAGTTCCGCAGGGAAATACCGATCAGCGTATCCCCTCTCCGGATCGTATAATGTGTGGGTTGGGAAACCGCCTCCACTGTGGGAGTCTCCGTCGCCGCTGATTCCGCCACCTGTGTCGTATCCGGTGTTGTCTCCGGTGTCGTGTTCTGTTCTGTCTGCTCCGTCACCGCTGTCGTATTTTCTGTGACATTACTGTCCGCCGATGTTTCATCCACTGCGCTGTCCGTATTTTCCTCTGTCGGATCCGCAGCGGCATTTCCCGCCGCAGCATTTTCCTGTCGCAGGGCATCCTCCAGCTTGTCCTCCGCCACCAGCGTGCTGACCTGGCTCTGTTCCTCCACCGCATCCGGCAGTTTCTGTTCCATCAGATTACTCATGGCCTGCCTGGCGGTCTCCCCCAGGGATTCTCCGGTGCTCTCCTGCCGCATCAGTGCCAGCGCCATCACGCAGAGCAGAACAAAAACGCCGGTAGCCGCCATTTTCATCCGACGCAGTCCCATCGTTGGCATAGGTATAATATTATCCGGTTCCCTGTGTCTGGTCTCCGCCGCTCTGCGGTACTCCCCGGGTGCATTCTCCGTATGGCCGGCAGTACGGGAGGCATGTCCGCTCTCCTGTCTCTGTCTGCGTTCCTCCTGCCGTTTCTTCACTGCTTCGTATTTTTCCTGATCCACCTTCTCCGGCTCCGCCTCTTCGCCCCGGTTCTCCAGCATATATGCCAGCATACTGTCATTCTTCTCATAGAACTGTGCATACCCCGCCACATAACGGCAGATCTCCTGTTCGCAGATCTGAAATCCTTCCACCATCTCCCCGTTCAGGATCTGATAACCCAGAAAAGTCATTTCCGAAAAATACTTCTTCCGCAATTTCTCGATCTCCTGCTCCTGTGCCTGGGACAGGTGTCGTACCGGTTTCTGTAGAAAATTCAGCTTTGCGGAACCGTAAGCGAACAGGTATGCCACACCGTCTTCCTCCGTCTTTCTGCCGTACAGTGCAATGGCAATGTCTTTGTTCTGCGCCATTCCGTTCATCTGTTTTATGTAAGATACCACATAATCTTCCACATAGATTCTGCAGTGCTTGTCCGCCTCTCCGATCTGCGTTATGTTCTTCGGTAATTCCATACAAAAAACACCTCCCATGCCGTTTCTATCAGTTATTACTAACTATAGCATCCGCACAGGAGGTATTTTAGCGTTCTTTGTCGCGCCTCTTCAAAAACAGTTCGACAAAGTTTGCATCATGTTCTATGTATTTTTATCTATGCTTCGAACTCATATACGGTAACAGAATCGTAATCTCTGCCATTCTCCCCGCCAAATACATAGGAAGGGAAATTCTCATGATGAATGGTGTCCGGGAAATACTGGGTCTCCAATGCGAAACCGCAGCGTTTACCGTAGGTCACCCCGTCTTTGCCGGGCTGTACGTCAATAAAATTGCCTGCATAGAACTGCACTCCGGGCAGGGTGGTGTATGCCTTCATAACTCTGCCGCTCTTCGGGCCCTTTACAGTGGCAATATGCCGTAACGTACCGTCATCATTCCAGCCATCGATCACAAAATTGTGGTCATAACCTCCGGTCAGGAGTAACTGCTCATAATCTTCCCGGATGTCTCTGCCGATCTTCTTCGGCTGTGTGAAATCCATGGGTGTGCCTGCTACCGCACGGATCTCACCGGTAGGGATCGATCCTGCTACCACCGGGGTAAAATGAGATGCTCCCAGCCACAGTTCATGCTCTTCGATGCTGCCTGCGCCGTGACCGTCCAGATTGAAATAGGTATGGTTGGTCAGGTTGATGATGGTCTTTTTGTCACTGGAGGCATGATAATGCAGAGTAAGCTCATTTTCTTCACTCAGAGAGTAGGTCACGGATACCTTTTTATCGCCGGGGAATCCCAGATGTCCATCCTCATCCTCCAGAGAAAATGTCACACTGTTTGCTCCGATCTCTGCATTCCAGAGTCTCTTATGGAAGCCCAGCTGCTTGTGAGTATGTAAATTGTTGGCACCGTCATTTTTATCCAGCTGATAAGTAACACCGTCCAGTGTATACTCCGCACCGCCGGTACGGTTCGCACAGGGACCGATCACCGTGCCGAAAAAGCTGTCGTTGCCGTAATAGCTTTCGCCGTTATCAAATCCCAGCACCAGATCGTCCACTTTGCCGGTAGCATCCGGCACCAGTACACGCACCAGAATGGCACCCAGATCCGTTATCTCTGCTTTCATCCCTTTATCATTACTCAGGGTATACAGAGAGATCTCTTTGCCTTCCGGGCTTTTCCCAAATACACTTTTTGTTACTGCCATTGTCTTGCCCTCCCACTTTTAACTATAATTCTACTCTGCCTTCTAAGGCACGTAGTAATGTTACCTCATCAATATATTCCAGATCTCCGCCTACCGGGACACCGCTGGCGATTCTTGTCACCCTGATTCCGGTGGGCTTGATCAGCTTGCTGATATACATTGCCGTGGTCTCACCTTCCAGGCTGGAATTGGTCGCGATAATGACCTCCTCCACATCGCCCTGCAGGCGTTCCATCAGTTCTTTCAGCTTGATATCACCCGGGCCCACCCCCAGCATCGGAGAGATGGCTCCATGCAGTACATGATAGACGCCCTCGTATTTGCCGGTCTTCTCATAGGCCGCCAGATCTCTGGTATTCTCCACCACCATAATGGTACGATGATCCCGTCTGGGATTCGCACATACCGGGCAGAGTTCCTTGTCCGTCAAAGTATAGCATTCCTTACAATACCGGACATTGGCTCTGGCTTCGATCATGATGTTTGCCAGCCTGTCCACGCGGTCCTTCGGCATATTGATCAGATGAAAAGCCAGTCGCTGTGCGGACTTACTGCCAATCCCCGGAAGGGCTGCCAGTTCTTCTATTAATTTATTGATCTGTCCGCTGTAGAGTTCCATTAGAAAGGAAATCCTCCCAAGCCTCCGGTCATTTTGCCCATAAGCTCTGCATTGGCTTCATCCGCCTTGCGCAGTGCTTCGTTGGCTGCTGCCACGATAGCATCCTGCAGAGTCTCGATATCCTCGGGATCCACGATCTCCTCTGCCAGCTTGATGGATGTGATCTCTTTTTTACCATTGATGGTCACTTCCACAGCTCCGCCGCCTGCGGATGCAGTGAACTCCTTGGTCTCCAGTTCCTTCTGTCCTTCTTCCATCTGACGCTGCATTCTCTGTGCCTGTTTCATCAGATTATTCATATTTCCGGGCATTGCGCCTCCGGGAAATCCACCTCTTTTTGCCATGTTACTGTTTCCTCCATATCATTTATAATTGATTTCTCCGTGCTACGCACTCTCGAAATCATAACATATATTCGCATTTCGGACTATCGTCCTACGCGCTCATATATGTTTACTCCCCTCATAGAAAGTCTGCTTAGCCTGCAAGCAGTCACACAGGCTTTCTATGGGTGAGTTATTATTCTATCTTACCTTATCTGAAAGGCTGTCGCAATCCTAAATTCACGCAGGATCACTCTTCCTCGTCGATTTCCATGTTGATGACCTTGCTGAGGTCCACATAATTGTCTTCGAATTCTCTGCTGCTTTCCACGGTCTGGATCGTCACTTCGATCTCCTTGCCGGAAAAATCGGACAACAGCATTTCCAACTGCTGCTTGTTCTGCTCGTGGGCTTCTCCCTTGAAATAATCGGAAGCCAGTCCGTCCTCCAGCACCACCATAAGCTTGTTGTCTCCGCCCAGACTTAATCGGGCGTTTTTCAGATACATCTTCATGGGGTTCTCGGCATTTCCCACGATGGCCGGCCATTTCCGCACGATCTCCTGCACATCCTCGGGGACCGCCTTCGGCAATTCCGGCTTTGGCTTTGCCCCGCCGGCCTGCGGTGCTCCCTGTACTCCCACAGCCCCCGCAGGCATCTGGGTCGCTGTGACTACGATGCCGTTCTCGACCTTTTCCTCCACCTGACGGATCCGGTCCAGAACCGCCTCCTGATCCGTCTCCATCTCCGGCTTGCACAGCTTGATCAGAGCGATCTCCACCAGAATACGCTTCTGGGCCGCATAGCGGATCTGTCCGGACAGTTCGGAGAAGATATGAATATAACGGATGATCTGGTCCATGGAGAGCATGGATGCCTCTTCCTTCAGATTTGTCAGATTGTCCGTGGACATATCAATGACATCTTCCAGATTGTCCGCCGCCTGAACCAACATGAGATTACGCAGATACCAGGTAAAGTCCGTGACGAACTGTACCAGTTCTCTGCCCTGCATGACGATTTCCTCCAACAATTCGATACAACCCAGCACATTCCGGTCCATAACAAAACGCAACAGTCTGCTGAACACTTCCGTATCCACAGCTCCCAGCACTTCCAGTACATGATCGTAGGTCAGTGTCTCATTCATATAGAATGCGGCGCACTGATCCAGAAGACTCAGTGAAT
>JBNMJR010000133.1:0-7308 GCA_050873925.1 Acetatifactor sp. | reverse complement strand
TCCTTTAACTCTGCCAGTTCCTTCTGCAGGTCTGCCAGACGTTCCTTACTGACCCGGTCATCCTCTTTTTTCAGAGCGGTCTCCTCGATCTCCAGCTGTGTCACCTTACGCTGCAATTCATCCAGCTCCGTAGGCATACTGTCCATCTCGGTCTTGATCAGGGCGCAGGCCTCATCCACCAGGTCGGTGGCCTTATCCGGCAGGAATCTGTCGGTGATATAACGGTTGGAAAGTACTGCCGCACTTACCAGCGCATTGTCCATGATCTTGACACCGTGATATACTTCATAACGGTCCTTCAGTCCACGCAGGATGGAGATTGTATCCTCCACGGTGGGCTCTTCTACCATAACCGGCTGGAAACGACGCTCCAGAGCGGCATCTTTTTCAATATACTGTCTGTATTCATCCAGTGTGGTGGCACCGATACAATGCAATTCACCACGGGCCAGCATGGGTTTCAACATATTGCCCGCATCCAGAGCGCCGTCGGTCTTGCCGGCACCGACAATGGTATGCAGTTCATCGATGAACAGGATGATCTGTCCGTCGCTGTTCTTCACATCATCCAGTACGGCTTTCAGACGTTCCTCGAATTCACCTCTGTATTTGGCACCGGCTACCAGTGCGCCCATATCCAGTGCGAAGATCTTCTTATCCTTCAATCCCTGCGGAACATCGCCCTTGACGATACGCTGTGCCAGACCTTCCACCACGGCGGTCTTACCGACACCGGGTTCACCGATCAGCACGGGGTTGTTCTTCGTCTTACGGGACAGGATACGTACCACATTACGGATCTCGCTGTCACGTCCGATGACGGGATCCAGCTTCTGGTTTCTGGCTTTTTCCACCAGATCCTGACCGTATTTCTCCAAGGTATCATAAGTAGCTTCCGGATTGTCACTGGTGACTCTCTGGTTGCCTCTTACGGTAGACAGTGCCTGCAGGAAACGTTCTCTGGTGATGCCGTATTCCTTCCAGATCTCGGCAATCTCCTTGTTGGGATTCTTGATCATGGCAAGGAACAGATGCTCTACGGAGACATATTCGTCGCCCATCTGTTTTGCTTCGTCCGATGCACTGACCAGCACCTTGTTCAGATACTGACCGACATAAGGCTGACCGCCCTGCACCTTTACTCTTTTCTCCAAAGCCTGTTTGGCGCGGTTTACAAAATGATCCTTCTGGATCTCCATCTTCTCCACAAGCTTTAAGATCAGGCTGTCATCCAGCGTCAGCAGACTGTACAGCAAATGCTCCTGTTCGATCTCCTGATTACCATATTCCATGGCGAGCTTTTCACAGCCGTTGACTGCTTCTATGGATTTCTGTGTAAATTTATCAATATTCATAATCGTTCGCCTCCTCACATAAGGTTATGCAATTCTGTTTTTCTTACGCACGAACAGACTCACAGGTTTTCTGTCTCATCTGTTCTATAGTTAATATAACACATAGTGGAAGAAAATCAATTAAGAAATTATAAACTTTATATAGAATCTTTCGAAAGTATTTTTTCGCAGTTATCCGCTTAATAATTTGAAAGCCAGATATTGGACTACCGGGGCCGGAATCTGACTGCCTGCTTTGCCAATACCGCCGCACAACCAATATTCGCAGATCAGGCGGTAAAAAATACTTCCTTTTCGCAATATTCCTCTCTTGAGTACCGCCTATGCCACTACATTCAACTGTGCAGGCGGTATTTTTATGCATAGTTCCATTCTTTTTGCAAATTCTGTTACGTTTTTTACCGCTTAAAATCTATTCCTCACCTTTAAGGCGGTACTTTTTATCCAATGTAAACGAAAACACTTCAAAATTTACCGCTTCAATAGTGCTAAACTTATTTCAGGCGGTAAAAATTCGAAATCAGGAATTTCAAAATAGAAAAAAGGCGGAAAAATACCGCTGGAGCGTCTATCCAGACAGCCCCGGCGGTATCTCACGACAGTTTGTATTTTTTACGTTCTTAAATACAATGTTATTTAGCGGTAACGCCCTTTACTTCATAACCGGCGTCCACCACAGCCTTGGTCAGCACTTCGTCTGCCACGTCGGAAGCCAGTTCCACGGTGGCGTTCTTCTGCTCCAGGCTCATGGTTACGGCCTTCACGCCCTCTACGGCCTCCAGTGCCTTCTGTACGGTTCCGGTGCAGTGATTGCACATCATTCCTTCGATACTGATTACTTTTGTCATTGTGTTTGTCCTCTCTTTCTCCTGTTTACTATTTTGCTCTGCGGGGGCTTCCAGTATGCACTGTTCTCCCTCCGCAGCTGCCTGCGTTGTCTCTTTTTCCGTCCGGGCTGCTTCCGACGTTTCCTGTTTCAACGGGGTAAATCCGCTCTTAAATCCTCTCAGCCGCAGGGCATTTCCTACGACGAAGATACTGCTTAAGCTCATGGCTGCCGCGCCGAACATGGGGTTCAGGCGGATGGCAAAAGCCGGATACAGCACTCCGGCTGCCAGTGGGATGCCGATGCAGTTGTAGAAGAAGGCCCAGAACAGGTTTTCCTTGATGTTGCGGATCACGGCACGGCTCAGCTTCATGGCTGTCACGGCATCCCGCAGATCGTTTTTCATCAGGATAATGTCTGCGCTCTCCATGGCCACATCCGTGCCTGCGCCGATGGCCATACCTACATCTGCTGCCGCAAGTGCGGGGGCATCGTTGATACCGTCACCGATCATGGCTACCTTGTGTCCCTGACGCTTCAGCTCACTGACCTTTTTCTCCTTATCCTGCGGCAGTACTTCTGCCACGACTTCGGAGATTCCCAGCTTCTGTCGTACAGCTTCCGCGGTACGGCGGTTGTCTCCGGTCAGCATGATGACCTTGACACCCATTTTCTCCCATGCGTGGATAGCCTCATAGGAAGTGGCTTTGACGGTATCCGCTACACCGACGACTCCCAGGAATTTTCCTTCCTGTGCCACAAGAAGCGGTGTCATGCCTTCGTCTGCCATCCGGTTCAGGCCTTCCGCGGCTTCCTCGGGCAACGCGATATGATTCTCCTGTAAAAAGGAGAGGTTACCTACATAGAACTTTGTGCCTGCCGGAATCACCACGTTGCCAGCGGCTGCGGGGGCATCTGCAGCGTTTCCGTACCTTCCGGCATAAAATACCGCCGTAGGGCCATCATTTTTTGCCGCCTCCACCGCATGGAAATCCGCTGCCAGCGTACCTTCCACACCACGTCCGAAGGTTGCCTTGAAATCCACAATTTCGGGAATTGCCAGACCAAGCTGCTCTGCCCATTCCACTACAGCCTCCGCCAGGGGATGCTCACTCTTTTTCTCCAGTGCCGCTGCAATCTGCATCATGGCATTCGCGGGGATGTCGCTCTGATAACCACCTATTTCTTCTACTTTTAACTTACCGCTTGTAATGGTTCCGGTCTTGTCCAGTACCACGGTGTCGATCTCTTTTGCCTGCTGTAAGGCTTCCCCGGTCTTGATCAGGATGCCGTTGCCGGCACCTACACCGGTTCCCACCATGATAGCCACCGGTGTTGCCAGGCCCAGCGCACAGGGACAGGAAATGACCAGTACGGCAATGGCTGTGGAAATGGCAAATTCCGCGGTAGCACCACTGATCAGCCATACGATCAGGGTGATCAGGGAAATAGTCATGACCGTAGGTACGAAGACTCCGGCCACCTTATCCGCCAGCTGCGCAATGGGAGCCTTGCTGGCACTGGCTTCTTCCACCAGACGGATGATCTGTGCCAGTGTAGTGTCATCGCCGACACGGTCCGCACGGCATTTAAGGAAGCCCGCCTTATTCACGGTGGCGGAGACCACATGGTCCCCTGCCTGCTTCTCCACGGGAACGCTCTCACCGGTGATGGCTGCTTCGTCCACGCTGGAGTTGCCTTCGAGCACAATACCGTCCACCGGCACCAGGCTTCCGGGCTTTACCAGGAAAACATCGCCTTTTTGCAGGCTTTCCGTGGGCACTTCCTTCTCCTGTCCGTCCTCAGTCACAAGGATCGCCACCTTGGGAGCCAGGTTCATCAATTTGGTGATGGCTTCACTGGTCTTGCCCTTGGAACGGCTCTCCAGATATTTTCCCACGGTGATCAGAGTCAGGATCGTACCGGAGGATTCAAAATACAGGTCGTGGGAATAGTGCTCCACTACTGCCATATCACCGTAGCCCAGTCCATAGCTGATCCGGTACATGGCGAAAATGCCGTACACCAGTGCCGCTCCGGATCCCAGTGCGATCAGGCTGTCCATGTTCGGACTGCGGTGCGCCAGTGTCTTGAATCCTACGGAGAAAAACTTCCGGTTCACATATAGGATCGGCAGTAGCAGTAAAAACTGTGTCAGTGCAAAGTTCATGGCGTTGGCATTGCCGTGCATGGTGTTCACGATAAATGACGGAACCGGAATTCCGAACCATTCCTTGAACATATGATGCATGGACACATACATTAACGGAATCAGAAATCCGATGGAGATTCCCAGCCGCCATTTCATGGCTTTGGCTTCCGCGTCCAGCTTCTGCTGCAATTCCTGTTTGCCGTCGGCTGCGGATCTGCCTGCGCCGCCCGCATTTCCGGAGGTACTCTGACCACCTGCACCTGCTGCGCCGCTCTCAGTCATCACCGAAGCACCGTATCCTGCTTTCACCACGGCATCGATAATCTCTGCCGAAGTGATCTTCGTCTCGTCATAAGTCACATCCATGGTCTCTGTCAGCAGATTCACGGATGCTTTTTCCACATCTTCCAGTTTGTTTACAGCCTTTTCCACATGGGAAGAACATGCGGAACAGGACATTCCCGTAACATGATATCTTTCCTTCATTGTTTACACCTCTTCCATTATTTCAATTTCTTCACCAGTTCCACTGCCTCGTCTACTACAGCAGTATTCCCCTTCTGGATCTCTTCAACCACACAGGTCTCCATGTGTTCCTTCAGGATCGCATAGCCGAAGGCCTGCAAGGCACTCTCCACGGCGGCCACCTGTGTCAGAATGTCTCCGCAGTAGCGGTTCTCTTCCAGCATCCGGCTGATGCCGTTTAACTGTCCCGCCATACGGCTTAAGCGGTTCTGTAATTGTTTTCTTTCTTTTTCGGAGCGGGGCGTTGCCTTCTGGTGACAATGACAACATTCCATCCCCTTCTCTTCTGTTTTTTCTTCTATCTGCTCTGCCATATTTCTCCCTTTCCCAAGTTCCCTGTATCGGAATCCGGATTCTTTCCGGATCCTGCATTGCAACCATACGCAAAATACCCTACAGGGGTATCTTGTTTTTTTCTACAAGATATACCCCCGCAGGGTATTTGTCAAGTACTGTTTTTTTATTGATGCAAAGTTCTCATTTATAACAGATTCTATTATTTTTCATAATATCCGGTGTCCGCAAGTTCCTGCCACTTCAGATACATTTCCTGATAATGAATTTTAATAAACTCCCTGATTTTCCGAATTTCACGTTCGTTCAGTTGTCCCTGTTTTTCTACGGTAGTATCCCCATTGCTTTTTACAAAAAATTTTGCGGAACCAGACTCCGTCAGCTTTCTGTCGCTTGCATGTACATGCATTGCTTCTATGATACAGCTTGCAGTGTAATAGAGGTAATATCCACATACCTTGAATTCATAATATTTTGGCATTTTAATCCTCCATAAACTGCTTGTTCCGGTTATAATAATCCATGACAATCTGTTGCTCTATGTCATCCATATTTGTTTCCGCAATCTGATCATCATAAATTACTGCTGCATGGTTCAGGCGATTTAAATTTAATATCCGAATGCTTCCTTCCTCTTTGGTAAATGCATACCCATTGATTATCATATCTGCTTTATCAGCTATTTTTTTAATATCAAGCCGCATAATCAATCCTCACTTCCTTAATAGGTTTTAGAAAGTCGTCCACATCATAATATAATTTTCCCAAAATGGGAATAAGATCTATATATTCCTCCACTTCTTCCATTCCCTTATATTTTGCCATAACAACCAAATATCCGTGATCCCATTGCAAAATTCTGGTATATCTCTCAAGTCTGGAGGATGTGCGGAATTTTATGGTCTGGTCTTCATATTCAAATATCGTATAATCACCATTGCTTTTAAGAATTGCATAATCTTTCATAATCTTATCCCCACGGAACGCAATATTTTGTTTATTTATTATACCATTCATAGCCATTGATTCCAACCTGTCAATTTTGCTTATTTCGTGAAGACTGAAACACATCAAAGAAACGCACAAATGGTACTTCTGCCATTTGTGCGTTTCTTGTTATTTACTGTCTTCGCTCTTTCTGTTAAGTAAGATTCCCATATAACTCAGAACAATTCCCCCAAAAAGTAACACTATTTCCATCCCGTAGATTCCGATGCTTTCTCCCGTCTTCGGTACTGCATCCATTTCCTGTGTACTTACCGGTGTGGTCGCAGGCTGCGCGGCAGAGCTGTTGTCATCCTCTCCGTCGGAATCATCGTCGGAGTTGTCACCTGAGCCTGCCGTGGATTTCTCCTTTTTCACGATGACATAAGTAGAAAACCGGTTGGTCTCGAAAGTGACTTTCCCGTCGATCACCTTCGTATCCAGTGCAGTGGTGGTTCCGTTATGATCTCTCACTACCACGTAGTCATAATTTGCATCGTAATTGCTGATTCCAAGGCTTAGGGTAATCGGATTTGTGAACTCCGTGATCTGTGTTTCCCAGTTCGTGCCATCCCCTTTGGCTACGATCTGGTTCAGATTCAGTTCCACTGCCTGCGCCGATACTGCTCCGGCCACTTTCTGCTGTGCCGCAGCCACATTGTATCCCGTATTGTCAGTTACGGTCAGCTGTAGATTGCCGCTTTCTGCCGCATTGGCTCCGTTACTGATGGATGCAGAAGAAATACTCTGACTCTGGGTACTGATCGTGGTCTTATCTTCCGTCTTGGTAAAAATGCTTTTGAAATGGACATTGGTATCCGGCATGATAAAAGTAAACGTATACATTTCTTCCTGTGCCGTCAGGGTCGCTCCGTTCAACTGAACACCGGACAGCTGATAGCCATAATCCGGTGTCAGCCGGATTGTCACCTCTTTTCCGGCATCCACAGCAATATGACCACCTTTGTCATCTCCCGGATTGTTAGCAAAAGGAATATCACGGAAGTCACTGATTCCCTCTACAGCGATTACTTCCGCCCTGCCATGCTCCAGATATGCATCCGCGCCATAGGTCTCTTCGGAATAGGCCCAGGTAATGGTGTTGATCCTCGGATCCACCTGGATCATATATATCTTCTTCTGATCTGCCAGTGTTGCAGTATCTTCCGAAG
>JBNMJR010000132.1:0-7397 GCA_050873925.1 Acetatifactor sp. | reverse complement strand
GAGTTAAGCGCCAAATTAATGGCAGAACATAAGCTGTTAATAAAATCTTTAAGCACAATCGGTTTAATTTCAAACTTAACAAAAGTTGAGGCCGGCGGTTTGTCCGCGCCTTTTTTTAACAGTATGAAAATAGGTGTTTGCGGGTGATTGCCTTTAATTGCGGTCAGCATTTCCGGCTTTTCATCTAAAACAATAATATCCGGTGTTGCCGCTTCGGCGTTAACTGTTCCAGGTAGCCTCGTTAATGTAGTACGCACCCGCCGCATTGGGGTTCTCTTTGTATTCTACCTTATAAGTGGAAGAAGCCGCATACCCGGGATCGGGCTGCAGCAACACATTTTTTACATAATAACCGCCGCCGAACAGTAATGTTCCCACTACTGTCACGGCCAGTATTTTCCACAGATTGCGGCATAGCCGCAGACACGTCAACCGCAGGTCGAAAGGCTCTTTTCCGTAGCTTACTTCCATGCGTCTACCTCCTGCCTTCTCAGTTGTCATCTTTCTCGGCACGACCATCGTAGGTTGCCTTGAAAGCTGTTACCTGTTCGCTCTCCACACCTTCGGTGCTGTCCGGCCAGAACAATACTTTCAGTGTCAGAAGCATTAGTTTCAGATCCAGCCATACGGAATAATTTTCAATATAAGTTAAATCCAGTTTTAATTTATCATACGGTGAGGTATTGTATTTTCCGTATACCTGCGCAAAGCCCGCCAGTCCTGCCTTCACTTTCATACGGAATGCAAATTCCGGCATCACTTCCATGTACTGCGCGATGATCTCCGGTCTCTCCGGTCTGGGGCCGATGAAAGACATGTCTCCCCGCAAAATATTGATCAGCTGGGGCAGCTCGTCCAGACGGCATTTGCGGATCACCTTACCCACGGGAGTGATACGCTTGTCTCCCTTCTGTGCCAGACGTGCCACACCGTCCTTCTCGGCATCGGTGCGCATGCTGCGGAACTTCATAATATAGAATTCTCTCTGGCCGATGGTACAACGTACCTGCTTGTACAGCACAGGGCCCCCGTCATAAAGCTTGATAGCCAGAGCCGTCAGCAGCATCAGCGGCGATGTCACCACCAGCAGGATCAGAGAACAGATCACGTCAATGGACCGCTTGATGAACCGCTGTTCCATGCTCAGGGAATACTCTCTGGTCAGCAGGATCGGGGTATCAAATACATGCAGTTCCTCGGATCCTACTAAAATAACATCTGATATTTTAGGCATCACATAGACACGGATGGAATGAGCATAGCAGAATTTCAGGATCGTATTACGGTCCTTCTCGTTTATATCCCAGATCACTACCGCATTGATCTCACCGTTCTGATAATTGTCCAGGATCTCGCGGCACAGCTCTGTTGTACCCTTTTTGATATGCTCACATTTTGTGATCTTGTATTTGTCCTTACGGCTTTCAAATTTGCTGACAATATCCTCGATGGGGCGCTCGCCGTGGATCAGCAGAAGCTCTCTGGGCGGGAAAGCGGTTCGATAGATCTTGTTGGCAATATTGGCATAGATGATCACTGCCACGATCTGCAAAAATACCATCAGCAGGAACATCTCCGGCGGGAAAATGCTACGGGCCATCATACACAGCTCCGCGTAGATCAGCATGTCCGCCATCAGTGTTGCGAACACCTGGGAGAAAATGATCTCTGTATTTTTCATGTATCCCAGTCTCATACCACCGTAGGTCACGGAGAAAAAGACCAGGATCACGCTATAGATACCGTTTTCCAGCAGGAAACCACGATACCAGATCTTCTGCAGGGGATCTACCAGCTGGAACTGGAAGTGGAACTGCCACATGTAGGCAAACAGTCCGATTTCCAACAGCAGGCAGATCATTGACAAACCTATATTGATCAGGCGCTTAAAGGATTCTCTCTTTCGCAGCCTGTTTTCATAATAATTCCCGTTTGTATTCAAAACAAACTCCTCCTATACTCTGCGTTTTACGGCGCGTACCGCCCAGAAGCAGAAATGCCAGGCACTATTGGGCACTGACATGCCTTCCGCCTTACGGTACAGATTCCAGATTCTCCGCAAAGCTTCCAGCTTATTCGATGACAGGGATTTCCCCGCTCTCCGATATTTTACCAAATTTTCATCTAAACCACAAGCTACATAACCTTGCCGCAGTATTCTCCACCACAGAGCGGTGTCTTCGCTCTTGATCTGTGGCATCTGCAGTTGTTCTTTCGACAGCTGTTCCATGTCGAACATTACGGTACTGGTGAAGATCGTGGTATTCTTCAAAGCCTCTTTATAAGTAATCGTGGCCGGGACACGGACGATCTTTCCCGTGCCTTTTCCGTTCTCATCCGCGAATTCATATCCTGTAAACACAAAGGCGGCCTGCTTCTCCTTCAGAAAAGCCAGCTCTTTTTCCAGCTTGTCCGGCACCCACAGGTCATCCGCATCCAGATAGGCAAGATACCGTCCCCTCGCTTCATTGACTCCGAGATTACGTGCTCGCGCCGCCCCCAGATTCGTGGCATGGGTCAGCAGCCGGATCCGGGTGTCTCCGGTTCTCTGTATATATTGTTCTATGACTTCTCTGCTGTGATCCGGACCGCAATCCTCCACCAGCAACAGTTCCCAGTGAGGATAGGTCTGTGCCCGCACGCAGTCCATGGTTTCTTCTATATATTGTTCTGCCTTATACACCGGCACCACAATACTGATCAGTTCCTGTTCCATTTCGTTTTCCCTGTTCCTAATTCTTACAAATCGTTATGGACTTTCCAGCCTTTCAGCAAGGATTCTACATCACGATCAGAAAATATCCGCCAAAGGGCTGCAGTCCGTTGCCCGCAGTCTCCTGCAATTCTGCCTGTACATCCTCCGACAGATTTCCCGGCAATAAAATGTAATCTATACCGGCCTCTCCGGCGCTGTCAAGGCATGCCGCAAAATCTATTTTTCTGCCGGAGCCTTCTGTTTCGTCCATCCGCAAATATTCCGTCTCTCCGGTGGTCTCCAGATGGTCCATCCACAGATACAAATCTTCCTGCCAGGTCTCATAGGTGTCATAGGAATAGCTGCCCAGCGAAGCATCCCAGATGCTTCTGCCATACACCGGCCGGATCTCCGCACTGTAGGCCCTGGCCGCCGCCATGACCTCCTTCGGTGCCCACAGGCTGTATTCCCACGGTCTTCCCTCTTCCACATTGTATACAGAGAGTTCCTCCAGAATCTCCCATGCCACGGTTTCCCGATTCTGTCCGGGGATTCCCGTCATCACAGGGATCTGCGTTGTCTGCTCCTTTGCCCATTCCGACACCGGGTTGCCGCTCAGGAACAGGATCCACAGCAGGATCAGCGCCGCCATACCGTTTCGCAGATTTTTCTCTTTTAACAATTTACATAAAAAATCGGTCACCGCCCATGCGATCAATGCCGTCTGAGGCACTGCTGCCCAGATCCATACATAAGAATAGAAGGAAGTCTGATACTTTAACAAAATCAGTGCCGTCACCGGGCAGATACAGCCAAATGTTATCAATGTTCCGTAGAGATACAGCAGTTTTCCGGTCTTTTCCTCACCGGATGCCTTTTTCTCCTTCTGATCTCCATAGAGTACAAATCCCAGGTATAGGATTGCCAGCAGCAAAAGTGCCGCAAATTTTCCATGCTGTGTATAATCGGTCCAGCCTGTCAGGGCGGACTGCAGAAATGTCATCATTCTGTAGCCTCCTCTCCCGGCCTGTTACCGTCTGTGGTCATTTTGTGTTTTTCCTGTCGATTTCGAAACAGGGAAAGTAATCCCCGCAGTGCCAGCCACGCCACGGTAATCAGCAGACAGACTCCGGCGCCGTATAATGTCCAGACCATGCAGGCTTCCGCCAGAATGCAGAGAATCACACCGACATACTTTTTCCTCAGCAGACAGGCAAGCAGATACGGGATCAGCACCGCCGCACGGATCGTCACGCCGCGAAATCCTCCGTAAAACACATCAAACCCATCCACACCGGGCATATAAGCCCCTGTACTGAACAGTATTCCCACGATCAGTAAAAACGTCCGTCTTTTCACAGAATTTTCCGGGAAAAGAACGTTTCCCAGGCTTCCGTAAGCCACATAGGAAAGCAACAGCGTAACACAGGGGATCAGGCGATACACCACATCCACCGGAGCCATGCCCGTAAATCGGCTGATGGTCCCGTACAATGTCGGCAGGCACAATATTTTCAGCCGGAAGGACATTCCCTGCGAGTATGCCGCACCCGTCAGCGGATTCACGGTGTATACCGCATTTTCCCTGAGAAATGTATTCACGGTCTCCACCGTCATATCTCCGTTCAGCCACCTGCGCTCTCCCGTCAGAATCCCCAGAATCTGCAGCAGGATCAGAAATGCAAGCACACCTGTGAGAATCCGTGTATATTCTGGCTCCGCAATCCCCGTTGCATGTCCGGGATCCGCAGTCGTATTCATTTTACCGGCCGCTGCCCGCTCTTGTCTGCGTCCGCAGAGGATAAACAGCACGATTGCCGCCAGAAGAAAGATTCCCACCTCCGCCAGCAGCAGATCCGTTACAGTCAAAAAAGACCACCCTAACAGGCAGCCTGCCAAATGGGCGACCTCCGTCAGCCCGATGATGATCAGGCTCCCCCCGATCAAAATATCCGATGTCCGAAAAGTCATTTTTTCTCCCATACCCGCCTTTTTCTTGCGCGGGCTTTTGTACATCTTACCATATTTATACGGACTTGACAAATACAACAGCAGTTTCCGCACAATAAAAAACCGCGTACCGGAAACTTCCCCATTCCGATACGCGGTCTTCCTCAGTCTGCAGAGGAGAATACTGCATTTGCCTGATTAACAAACTCTCCCTGTTCCAAACAATTAAAAGTAATATGTTACATAGCCTTATAATCCAGTCGGATGTTGTCGGCGATCCGTGCGATGTACTCGCTGTTCGTCGGTCTTGTCCTTCCGGAGGCTACAGAATAGCCAAAAATCTTTTCGAATGTCTCGACATTTCCTCTGGACCAGGACACCTCAATGGCATTCCTGATCGCGCGCTCCACTTTCTGATCCGTGGTCTTGAAATGCTTTGCGATGGTGGGGTATAACAGCTTGGTGACGCTGCTTACTACCTCCATGTCTTTTCCTGACAAAATGATTGCATCACGTAAATAGTGATAACCCTTCAAGTGCGCCGGCACCCCTATCTCCAACATGATCTTGGTTACATATCTCTCTAAATCAGAATCTTTTACTGCAACAATATCCAAAACAAGTCCCCCTTTTTACTTGTCGAGTATTGCTCCCCTACAATGACTGATAGAGAAATAATATCATAGTTGTCGATTTTTGAAAAGACATTTTTCCGTTAAAATATAGTTAAGAAACTAAAAATGTTACATTTTACCCCTATTTTGTAACATTTTTACGTACACAAAAAGCTAGTATCTACGCTGTTTTTCTTAAATTTCCTCTTTTACCAGGTAAATCGGACGGCGTTTTACTTCCATGTAAGCCTTTGCCAGATACTGTCCCAGAATACCCGTGCAAAAGAACTGCACACCGCTGGTCATCAGGATAATGCACACCAGAGAAGGCCAGCCGGACACCGGATCTCCGAAGATCAGTTTCCGCACAATAATAAATATGATCATCAAAAATGCGATCAGGCAGAACAGCACTCCGACAAAAGAAGCGATCAGAAGCGGTGCTGTGGAAAAAGCGGTAATGCCGTCAATGGAATACACCAGAAGCTTCCAGAAATTCCACTTGGTCTCGCCCTTGGCACGTTCTACGTTTTCATACTCCAGCCATTTGGTCTTGAAGCCGACCCAGCCGAAGATTCCCTTGGTAAAACGATTGTATTCCCGCATGGACAGAATGGCATCCACCATCTGTCTGGTCATCAGGCGATAGTCTCTGGCTCCGTCCATCATTTCCGTCTGGGATATCTTCTTCATCAGATGATAGAATCTTCTGGCGAAAAAGCTGCGAATGGGCGGTTCGCCTTTACGGGTCACTCGACGGGTAGCCACGGAATCATAACCCTGCCAGATCCATTCGAACATCTCCGGCAACAGGGAAGGGGGATCCTGCAGATCCACATCCATCATGACCACGTAATCGCCCTTTGCCTTTTCCAGGCCGGCAAACATTGCCGCTTCTTTTCCGAAATTCCGGGAAAAAGAGACAATATGCACACGGGAATCCTGTTCGATCAGCTTTTTCACTTCTCTCACAGTGCCGTCTCTGGAACCGTCATCAATATAGAGAAGCTCCAGTTCTATTTCCTTTTCTTTGAAAAAAGGATCATTTTTCGTCAGCTCCTGATAGAACAGGGCAACGCTTTCTTCTTCGTTATAACAGGGAACGATCACGCTCAATAAGCTCATTTTGGAATCTCCTTATCGTTTATCTGTCACTTTCAGGGTCTTGCAGCATCCTGCATATGACAAATAATATTTATATTATACTATCCTTCGGTGTATCATTTCAAGGTCAACACTGTACTTTTTCCGCTTTTTGGATTATACTGAATTCATATATATCTTTTCTGCAAAATGCAGCATATAAGAAATGAGGTTGTTTATGACTTTTTTTGAGCAGTTTTTCAGTAATACCATTTTCCTGACCGCTGCCTGCGGATGGCTGGTCGCACAGGTTCTGAAGACCCTGATCCATCTGATCGTCTCCAAAAAGTTTGTTGCGGAGCGTCTGGTGGGAAGCGGCGGTATGCCAAGTTCCCATTCCGCCACGGTCTGTGCTTTGGTAACCGCAGTGTGCTATGAATATGGTGCGGGAAGCTTTGAGTTTGCCATTTCCCTGATCCTGGCGATCATTGTCATGTACGATGCCATGGGGGTACGCAGAGAGACCGGCATCCAGGCACAGGTATTGAATGAAATGCTGAAGGTCTTCGAAGACATGGGGCGCAGTGAGATTTCTGCCCATGATAAATTAAAAGAATTTGTGGGACATACTCCCCTGCAGGTGTTAATGGGTGCGTTGCTGGGTGTTCTGTGCGGCGTGGTCATTTACAGCTTTTTGCTCTGAGAACAGATCGAGGTGTAATTACATGTGTAAATATAAATTTCAGCGACAGTTTCTGCGGACAGCGACAGTGCTTCTGCTGACTGTCTCGATAATCCTTACCGGATGCGGACAGACGGGCAACTCCGATTCCCCGCTAAGCCCGATCCTCCCGGATAACAGCCCGGCTTCTTCGACTGCGTCTTCCGGGGAAAAGCTTCCGGATCCCGTAACGATCGTTGTGGAGGATGATTCCACTCCGCCCGCAGAGGGCATGGTCCGCAGCCGTCTCACGAACGAATGGGTGGATGCCGATGTGGCCGCTACCCGTCCTATTGCCGTGATGATCCCCAATGAGGTCTCCGCAATTCCACAG
>JBNMJR010000131.1:0-7421 GCA_050873925.1 Acetatifactor sp. | reverse complement strand
CACCTTTCTGGCAAATCTCAGCCATCCGCTCACACAACCCGGACAGCTCCGCCATCGTCCATTCCCCTTCCTTCCAGGGTGCCCCGGTCAGCAGACAGGCTTCCGTGATATTCGGCGTAATAATATCCGCCAGGGGCAGCAGCTCTTTCATTTTCTGGACATGAGCCACCGTGATGGAGGAGTAGGCTTTGCCGTGATCTCCCATGACCGGATCCAACAGGAACATCGGCGGCCGGAACATTTCCACGAATTCCCGTACAATGTCGATCTGATCTTCATTTCCAAGAAATCCACAGTACAAGCCGTCGAAGGTAAGCCCCAGTTTCTTCCAGGTTTTCAAATAATCTCTCATATGCGAGGTATAGTCATCAAAATGACAGAGAGGAAATCCTAAATGGTTCGATAAAACAGAAGTAGGCACAGGGCATACCTGTACCTTCATCACGCTGATCACGGGCAGAGACACGGTAGTTGAGCAACGCCCGAAACCGGCAATATCATTAATCATAGCAAGGCGGGGAATAGAATCCCCGCCTTTTTGTGCATTACTATCAGAAGTATTGAAATTAGATCTCATGGAATAATCCTGCTTTCCTCAGTGCCGGGCGAAGTGCCAGATAGAAGACGGAAGCACAGATCACGGCAACGATGGCATTGACACCGGTAGTTACGGTGCTGATCTTTGCCAGAGCCTTGGAGATATCCTGAGGCACACCCAACAGATACATTTTATAGAAGTAACCCACAAGAGGATCTGCCACCACGTTAAATGCCATACCGCAGGCAGAAGCCAGAATCGTTACGCCGGTCACATATTTTGCGGAATGCTCTTTGCTCAGATGGAAGATCTTGTGAGCAACCAGACCTACGATCAGACCGATGCACAGCTTTAATAAGAAAGTCTTGGGTGCGCTGGTCACGTAAGCGGTGGTCAGATCGGCGATGGTCATGCCGACAGCACCGGCAAGTCCGCCCCAGTAACCGCCCAACAGCAGAGCAGCCAGTACGCAGAATACATTGCCCAGATGGAACGCGGTCTTCTCGGGGCCAACGGGAATGTCAATTTTGAAGAAAGCAAATCCGATATAACACAGAGCTGCCAACAGACCTGCCTGCGCCAGTTTTTTCACGTCTGCTTTCTGTGTGGGAACAATGCCGGCGATCGCATTGTACAGTCCCTTGGCAGTTAACAGGATAGCGAAGAATACCAGAACCAGACTATAGGAATAAGGACGCTCCGCAGCTAACTTCAGATCGGATAATTCGCTCTTCTGTGCATTCAATGCATCCAGATCTCCGGTAGCAGTACCGGCATTAATAGCTTCGATGGAAGCTTTCACTTCGCTTAACTGGTCTCCGTAAGCAACGGACTGCTGATAGCTGTTATTGTGGGTAATGACAGCCAGAACGATTCCCAGGATCAGGAGAATGGCTCCCGCAATCAATACGCCGTATGATTTTTTCTTTTCCATAATGATGATCTCCTCTTTTGGTTTCTTAATTATAATTCCCATTTCTTCGGTGGGATATATTAGGAATCAGTGTATAAAAAAAGTGGATTGCTTAAAAGAGCCAGAATGAGTTTTTTTTACCATGCCAGTTTTGCCGGCAACATATTTTGTGAAAATAAAAAAATTCTTGTTGAATCGTTGCTTTTTGTCGGATAAAAGCGTACACTGAAATTAATGTATAAAAATACAAAAAATATGAGGAGGAAATACAAATGTTAAAAAGCAAGTGGATTGCTTCTGCTCTGGCTTTGGCATTGATCGTTACCCCGGTACAGGGGGTTGCGGCAGCTGAGGCGGGAACAGAAAACGAAGCGATGACAACAACAGAAGAAGTCAGCACTACCAGTGATGGAAATGCCGTAACTGCAGTGGTGCAGAGTACTGATGAAGGTTCTGCTGCTGTAGATGCTGTAGCGGAAAAGCTGGATGCACCGACAGGACTGACATGGGAGCTGCCGAACGGATTCAGTATATATCCCAAATGGAATACCGTAGAGAGTAAGACTGAATCCGGGGTATACTATGATATGGATATCTTCTGTGACGGTGAACAGTACCAGCATTTTGGATCAACTACGAACACACAGTTCTGGTTATCGGTAACAGAACTTAATAAAACCGGTACCTATACATTCAGAGTGCGGGCAAAGTATCAGGACAATACAAAGTATCCGGATGAAACCTATGCAAGTGAATATGTATTGAGCGAGCCGCTTAAGCTTCAAAAATTGACAACACCTACAGCAATATGGGGTGATGACTGGCAAGTTGTACTTGATGAGACGTTAGATGGGGGACAGGTCGGTTATTATAATACAGACCTTTATAAAGACGACCAGCCGATCGATTGGGGAATTCCTCTTGGAGTCCGGAACTCAAGGGAAGACTGGGATCATTCTAATCTTAATCGTGTAGAGATATTGAGCCGTATCAATGCGAGCGGTACTTATCAGTTTAAATTCAGAACTTACCCATTAGATGTAGCGGAAGGATATACCATAAGCGCGGATTCAGAGCTGAGTGCAGAGAAGAATTATGTGAAGCCGAATAAGAGCCTGGATGTACCTACTGTAAAACCGCATGCAACTCTGCCCGGCGTTTTTGAAATCAGCAATCTGGATGGAGCCATCGGATGCGTGATGGAACTGTACTATGATCATGGAACCAATGGAGCTACGTGGGATAAAGTTGGAACCAGTACACATTCCTGGGGAGATCTGGGCGTAAAAGGCAGAACCATTTACTATGATTTCAGAAGGGACATTGATGGTAACAGTAACGGTTATGGTCTGGGACAGTACAAAGTTCAGGCAAGAGCCATCAGTGGTGAGATTGATGAAGTGGCAAACAGTGATTTGAGCTATCTGCCGGACTGTGAACCAAGCGTGATCAGCTCCCTGCCTCTGGATATGACTCCGGTGAATGACAGTAATTATGTTAGTCCGGAAGATCCGGTAATCACTCCATCCACCACAGTATCCGATGAAAAGGTTGCCGAGATCAAGAACTCTCTGCAGAATATCGTAAGCAGCAATGCCAATGCTACCGATGCGGTAGAAAGTATTAAGGATAGCGAGAACAAAGAGGAACTTGGTGCAGCAATGCAGCAGGACAGCAGTGTGGCTCAGCTGATGAGCAACATTGAGAAGGATTATCTGAAAGAAAATAACATTACCGTATCCAAGAACATCGAGACAAAGGTCAATACCTTTATGGATCCCAACGCAATTTCCGTCGTTGGTGCCGGTTTGAACGTGGCATCCGGCAATGTGGCACTGGATGTATCCGTACCCAGCAGATGGGTAGATCTGGGAAGAAAGTACAGCAATTACAACAATCTGCAGTTTGAGATCAAGCTTGTGGGTGATAACCTTGCAGAGCATGGAAAACTTGCGGTTCCCGTACTGATCACCATGCCGATCCCCAAGGGACTGACTTCTAACAATCTTGAGATCATCCATTGCAAGACAGATGGTACTTATGAGAGAATCTCTCCCAAAAATAACGGAGACGGTACTATCAGCTTTGCTGTAACAGAGTTTAGTACCTTTGCATTTGTCAGCCCGGCAGAAACTTCAAGTGATGATTCCGACGATTCCGATGACTCCGGTTCTGCAGAGGTTGTCTATAACGTAGACTGGAATAATGTGCAGAATACCGTAGCAGCCAACAAGACCGGAACTACCGACATTACTACCGGCAACAGCATGCAGATATCCGGACAGCTTTTGCAGACATTGAAGGACACCAAGGGTGTGCTGGCACTGCATACCGGTAAAGGCATCACCGTAAGTATCTGCGGCAAGGATATTAAAAAGACAGACAAAAATGTAGCGATTACCTTTGCGGAAAATCCCAATATTCCTGCAAGTGCAAAGAGTGCCATCCTGGCAAATACTTTATACAGCAGAAGTTTTGAGATGAAGGAAAAGGTGCTGTATTCCGTAAAGATGGATATTCATTTCAATGTCGGAAAACAGTTCGCAGGTAAATATGCAAATCTGTATCATTATGACGAGCAGACAGGTACGATGAAACTGGAAGGAACCTATCGGATCACCGATACCGGAGCAGCCATGTTCCTGCTGTATCATGGTGACGAATATATCCTGACAGTAACCGAGACAACTCCGAAGGGAGTTATTGTCGGCGGAGTATCCAATGCGGATTACACGGTGACCAAAGGAGATACCCTCTGGGGCATCGCAGCGAAAAACGGAATCAGCCTGAGAAAAATTCTGGCAGCCAATCCGAATATCAAGAATCCGGACAGAATCCATGTGGGCCAGAAAATCGTAATCAAATAAGATACATGCTTGACAAACAGCCGCTCTGTGTACTATATTTTTTATTAGTAGTTTTTATGAAATCAAAGGCAATGACGAAGAGGAGTACACATATCCCCTTACCAGAGAGAGCGGCTGCATGTATGCGCTGGAAGGCTGCTTCAAGACAGGAGTGTGGAAGGTAGCTTCCAAGCCGGAGAGCTGAGATCGTTTTACGAGCGTAAGCTTTCACGAGTTATCCCCGTTACCGGATGGGACTTTGTAAGAAGTCGCAGGAGGCAGCGCAAGCTGTGAACAAAGGTGGTACCGCGCTAATGACGCCCTTTGCTGACGAGAGTCGGCAAAGGGCTTCTTTTAGTATCAGGAGAATTTAAGGAGGACAAAATGAGCAAAGAATTAGCCAAGACCTATGACCCCAGCGGCATAGAAGACAGACTGTATCAGAAGTGGCTTGACAAAAAGTATTTTCACGCGGAGGTAGATCACAGCAAGACTCCCTTCACCATCGTGATTCCGCCCCCAAATATCACCGGACAGCTTCACATGGGTCATGCACTGACAACACCATGCAGGATATCCTGATCCGTTATAAGAGAATGCAGGGCTACAACGCACTGTGGCAGCCCGGCACCGACCATGCAAGTATCGCTACCGAGGTCAAGATCATCCAGAAACTGAAAGAAGAAGGCATCGACAAGCACGATCTGGGACGTGAAAAGTTCCTGGAGAGAGCCTGGGAGTGGAAGAAGGAATACGGCGGACGTATTATCGAACAGCTGAAGAAACTGGGCTCTTCCTGTGACTGGGACAGAGAGCGTTTCACCATGGATGAAGGCTGTAACAAGGCCGTGACTGAAGTATTCGTGAAGATGCACGAAAAAGGCTATATTTACAAGGGTGCCCGTATCATCAACTGGTGTCCCGTATGTAATACCTCCATCTCCGATGCCGAGGTAGAATATCAGGAGCAGGCCGGACATTTCTGGCACATCAAGTACCCTTTGATGAATGAGGACGGCACTCCCAGCACCACAGAGTTCCTGACTTTTGCCACCACCCGTCCCGAGACGATGTTAGGTGATACCGCAGTAGCCATCCATCCCGATGACGAGCGTTACACCCACCTGCATGGCAGAAAGGTACTGCTTCCTATTGTAAACCGCGTAATTCCTATCGTTGAGGATGCGTATGTAGACAGAGAGTTCGGTACCGGTGTCGTTAAGATCACCCCCGCGCATGACCCCAACGACTTTGAGGTCGGCAAGCGCCACAACCTGCCCGTGATCAACATTCTGAACGATGATGCCACCATTAATAAAAACGGCGGCAAGTTCGAGGGCATGGATCGTTACGAGGCCAGAAAGGCCATCGTGGAAGAACTGGATCAGATGGGTCTGCTGGTAAAGATCGAAGATCATGTACACAACGTAGGTACCCATGACCGTTGTAAGACCACCATCGAGCCTCTGGTAAAAGAGCAGTGGTTCGTGAAGATGGATGAGCTGATCAAGCCTGCCAGAGAAGCAGTGAAAAACGGCGAGATCAAGCTGATCCCCGAGCGTATGGAGAAGAACTACTTCAACTGGACGGACAATATCCGTGACTGGTGTATCAGCCGTCAGCTGTGGTGGGGACACAGAATTCCCGCATATTACTGTGATGACTGCGGTGAGGTAGTAGTAGCCAAGGAGATGCCGAAGGTATGTCCCAAGTGCGGCTGCACCCACTTTACACAGGATCCCGATACTCTGGATACCTGGTTCTCCTCCGCACTGTGGCCTTTCGAGACTCTGGGCTGGCCGGACCAGACTGAGGATCTGAAATATTTCTATCCCACCGATGTACTGGTAACCGGTTACGATATCATCTTCTTCTGGGTTATCCGTATGATCTTCTCCGGATATGAGCAGATGGGAGAAAAGCCTTTCAAGACTGTACTGTTCCACGGACTGGTACGTGACAGTCAGGGACGTAAGATGTCCAAGTCTCTGGGCAATGGTATCGATCCCTTAGAGATCATCAGTCAGTATGGTGCCGATGCACTGCGTCTGACCCTGATCACCGGCAACGCACCGGGTAACGATATGCGTTTCTACTATGAGAGAGTAGAGAACAGCCGTAACTTCGCCAACAAGGTATGGAATGCTTCCCGTTTCATCATGATGAACATGGAGCAGGCACTGGAGAAGACCGGAAAAGATATTACCACTCCTGCGACAGCAGATCTGCAGCCCGTAGATAAGTGGATCCTGTCCAAGCTGAACACTCTGGTAAAAGATGTGACCGACAATATGGATCACTTCGAACTGGGTATCGCCGTACAGAAAGTATATGACTTTATCTGGGATGAGTTCTGCGACTGGTACATTGAGATGGTAAAACCCCGTCTGTACAGCACCGACGATGCAGTCAGCCAGAATGCGGCGCTGTGGACCTTAAAGACCGTCCTGATCGACGCTCTGAAGCTGTTACATCCTTACATGCCGTTCATTACCGAGGAAATCTTCTGCACCATTCAGAATGAAGAAGAGTCCATCATGATCAGCAAGTGGCCGGAGTACAGTGAGGATCGTGCATTCCCCGCAGAGGAGAAGGCCATCGAAACCATTAAGGAAGCCGTTCGCGGTATCCGCAACATCCGTACCGAGATGAACGTGGCACCCAGCCGTAAGGCCAGTGTCTATGTAGTCAGCGAAAATGCCGAGATCCGCAAGATCTTCGAAGAGGGTAAGCTGTTCTTTGCAAGCCTTGCTTACGCCAACGAGATCATGATCCAGGCAGACAAGACCGGAATCGCAGATGATGCAGTATCCGTAGTGATCCCCGGTGCAACTTTGTACATTCCTTTCGCAGAGCTGGTAGATATTGCACAGGAAATCGAGCGACTGAAGAAAGAGCAGAAGAGACTGGAAGGTGAGCTGGCACGTTCCAGGGGAATGTTGTCCAATGAGAGATTCCTGTCCAAGGCTCCCGAAGCGAAGATTGCCGAAGAGAAGGAAAAGCTGGCAAAATACGAGCAGATGATGGAACAGGTGACCAGGCGTTTAGAGCAGCTGGCATAAAAATCGTATGAATATTACAACATTTAAGGAAGCGGTGGCATATCTGGACGGTATGCCCCGCT
>JBNMJR010000130.1:0-7465 GCA_050873925.1 Acetatifactor sp. | reverse complement strand
CGCCCACGGCGGACGAAATGTCCTTCCGAGGATGTTTGTCGGAGGGTGTTGATATTTTCTTGAAAAGTGTTGAAAGACAGGGGGAAAGCGGACACGATGTCCGCGTCAGCCGATTCGCGCCATGGAGGGCGCGTGTAGGCGACCCCGTAATGATGAGAACTGTTTATCACTTTTCGTAGAAAATTCACACCCGGAGACCTTACATCGAGGAAGGATGTTCCGTTCACCGCGGGCGTTCGTGGCTTTTACTTAATTAACTCTCCAGTTACTTCTGGTGCTTATTCTTCAAAGCAGCTTCCACGAATCCCTTAAACAGCGGATGGGGTCTGTTGGGTCTGGACTTGAGCTCGGGATGTCCCTGGGTGGCTACGAAGAAAGGATGCTCGGTGAGCTCGCACATTTCCACGATACGTCCATCGGGGGACAGACCGGACAGACGCAGACCGTTCTCCGTGAGGACAGCGCGGTAATCGTTGTTGACCTCATAACGATGACGATGTCTCTCGGAAATGTTCTCCTGCCCGTAGAGCTGGTAAGCACGGGATTCCTTGTCCAGTACGCAGGGGTATGCGCCCAGTCTTAAAGTACCGCCGATATCTTCCACACCGTTCTGATCCGGCATCAGTGCAATCACAGGGTGTGTGGTGTTGGGATCCAGTTCCACACTGTGGGCATCCGCATAGCCAATAACATTTCTGGCATATTCCACGATCGTCAACTGCATTCCCAGACACAATCCCAGGAAAGGAACTCCATGAGTTCTCGCATACTGAATTGCCAGAATCTTGCCCTCGATACCACGGGAACCGAAGCCGCCGGGCACCAGCACACCATTGCAGTCGCTCAACAACTCTTCCACATTTTCCGGTGTTACGGTCTCGGAATCGATCCACTTGATGTGTACGGTTGCATGATTGGTGATGCCGCCATGCTTCAGCGCCTCCACAACACTGATATAGGCATCATGCAGGGAGACATATTTTCCGACCAGAGCCACCTGCACCTCGTCGGTGGGATGACGCAGATCTTCCACCATCTTCTTCCAGTCTGTCAGATCCGGTTCCGGACAATCCAGATGTAAGCATTCGCAGGCTACCTGTGCCAGATGCTCTTTTTCCATAGCCAGAGGAGCCTCATACAGATATTCCACATCCAGATTCTGCAATACATGGCTCTGAGGTACGTTACAGAACAACGCGATTTTGTCCTTGATGGACTGATCCAGAGGATGCTCGCTTCGGCAGACGATGATGTCCGGCTGGATGCCCATGCCCTGTAAATCTTTGACGCTGGCCTGCGTGGGCTTGGTCTTCAATTCCTGAGAAGCACTCAGGTAAGGAATCAGTGTTACATGGATCAGGATCGCATTGTCGTGGCCTACCTCATGCTGGAACTGACGGATGGACTCCAGGAAAGGCTGGCTCTCGATATCACCTACGGTGCCGCCGACCTCAATGATGGCAATGCGGGTCTCATCGTCAGTGAAGTTGCGATAAAAGCGACTCTTGATTTCGTTGGTAATATGAGGGATGACCTGTACGGTACCTCCGCCGTAATCACCGCGGCGCTCCTTCTGCAATACGGACCAGTATACCTTACCGGTGGTAACGTTGGAATTCTTATCCAGATTCTCGTCAATAAAACGCTCGTAATGTCCCAGATCCAGATCCGTCTCTGTGCCATCCTCGGTGACGAATACCTCACCATGCTGGATAGGGTTCATGGTGCCGGGATCAATATTGATATAAGGGTCGAATTTCTGCATGGTTACTTTGTAACCTCTTGCCTTCAGCAGTCTTCCCAGGGAAGCTGCGGTAATTCCTTTTCCCAGACCGGATACGACTCCTCCGGTCACAAACACGTACTTTACTGCCATAATTTTCTCCTCCTTTTGATATACAAGAAACAATTTATATAATAAAAAGAGCGAGGGACTCCCCTTGGGGAGCGCCTTCGCTCAATAACTGCCATAATTTATAGTAGAATGACAAACTGTTTAGTTGTGGTAAAGCTTCTGGTTCTGATAATGAGGTTCGCATGTCAGATTCACACCTAATTTGCGGAAGGTATTCATGTCGATCTGGGACAGAATCACGCTGGAGTGCACTTCGGAACCTTTCAGGTTCTTCAACTGCTCCACAGCAGCCTTCGCGGTATCATCCGTAGCCGCACAGATGGAAAGGGCGATCAGTGTCTCATCTGTATGCAGTCGGGGATTGCGGTTCCCCAGATAATTCGTCTTCAGATCCTGAATGGGTCCGATGGCGGTGGGGGAGATCAGCTGTACTTCGTCCGGAATGCCGGCCAGAGCCTTGAGGGCATTCAGTAATAATGCGGAAGAAGCACCCAGCAGAGTACTGGTGCGTCCGGTGAGGACTCTGCCGTCCGGAAGCTGGATCGCAGCTGCCGGCTCTCCGGTGGTCTCTGCTTTGATATTGGCTGCGCTGACTACTGCACGATCGTCGATGGTGACACCGGCCTGCTTCATCAGAAGCTCCAGCTTTAAGATCTGATCGTCACCGGCGGTACCCTGGCGCTTTTGGCACAGAGTGTGGTAGTATCGGCGGATGATTTCCTGTTTGGCGGCATCGCGGACTGCTTCGTCATCTACGATACCGAAGCCTGCCATATTGACACCCATGTCAGTAGGAGACTTGTAAGGGCAGCTGCCCATGATCTTCTCGAACATAGCGCTGACTACGGGGAAGATCTCCACGTCACGATTGTAATTGATCGTGGTCTCACCGTACGCTTCCAGATGGAACGGGTCAATCATATTGACATCGTTTAAGTCTGCGGTAGCGGCTTCATAAGCCAAGTTTACCGGATGCTTTAACGGAATGTTCCAGATCGGGAAGGTCTCATATTTGGCATAACCGGCCTTGATGCCTCTCTTGTATTCATGGTACAGCTGAGAGAGACAAGTAGCCATCTTGCCGCTTCCGGGTCCGGGAGCAGTCACCACCACCAGAGAACGGGTGGTCTCAATATAATCGTTTTTACCGTAACCTTCATCACTTACGATGAACGGAATATTGGAAGGATATCCGGGAATGGAATAATGACGGTACACCTTCATTCCCAGGGACTCCAGCTTTTTCTGATAAGCAATGGCACTGGGCTGTCCGGCAAAGCGGGTCAGACATACACTGCCGACATACAGGCCGTAACCGCGGAATGCATCAATCAGACGTAACACGTCCAGATCATAGGTGATGCCCAAGTCGGAACGAACCTTGTTTTTCTCAATGTCTGCTGCATTGATGACGATAACAATCTCCGCCTCGTCCTTTAGCTGTGCCAGCATGTTGATCTTACTGTCCGGATGGAAACCGGGCAATACTCGGGATGCATGATAATCGTCAAACAGCTTGCCGCCGAACTCCAGATACAATTTACCGCCGAATTTTGCGATACGCTCCTTGATCTTCTCAGACTGCATGCTGAGGTATTTGTCATTGTCAAAACCTATCTTGTACATTGCTGACACCTTTCTCTACGGATCTTTGCAACTAAAATCCCATGATGTTCTATTATAGTTTAGTGTTTCCCAAAAATCTACTGGAAAGTAAAAATTTTTTTGGAAATCATTATTATATCTAACAATTTTAAGCAAATAATCACATAATGAGCAATTTTAAACAAAGCGATCCTTTTCTATAATGAAATTACAATAAAACAGAACAAAAAATCTTGGAAAATCATAAAAGAAATGACAGGGGAAACGAATAAGAGGTAAAATAGAACGGTCAGGTTTCATAAAACTACGGAGGAAAAAATGATAGCAAGTACTGCAGATATAATAAAGGAAGTAAAAGGACTTATCTATACCACGGAGTATGAGTTTCGTCCGGGCCGGATCTGCATTGAGGGAGACCGGATTGCAGGAGTGGATTACTGTACCGAGGGAGAACTGAGTGAAACAGAGCGGGAGACACTGGTGCTGCCCGGCCTGGTGGATATTCATTTTCACGGTGCGGCAGGTTATGATTTCTGCGACGGAACCGTGGAAGCCTACCGCACTATCGAAGCCTATGAGAACAGCCACGGGATCACCAGCATCTGCCCAGCGACCATGACACTGCCGGTAGAACAGTTAAAACAGATTCTGACAGAAGTGTCAGAGAACAAACCGGACAGTCTGGTGGGGGTCCACCTGGAGGGGCCGTTTATCAACGAGGCCAAAAAGGGTGCCCAGAAGGAAGAATATGTAATTCCTCCCAGCACAGAAGTGCTGAAGGAATTACAGAAGTGTGCGAAAGGACTGGTAAAACTGGTATCCATCGCGCCGGAGACAGAAGGAGCCATCGATTGTATTCGGGAGCTTGGGAACGAGTTCCGTTTCTCCATTGCGCACACTATGTCAGATTATGACACAGCTGTCAAGGCAATACAGGCCGGGGCAAAACATATTACCCACCTGTACAATGCCATGCCCGTACCGACCCACAGGGAGCCGGCGGTGGTGGGGGCCGCAGCCGATGACCCGGATGTCATGCCGGAGCTGATCTGCGACGGCATCCATATCCATCCCTGCATGGTGCGGAATACTTTTCGCCTGTTCGGTGCACACCGCATGATCCTCATCAGTGACAGCATGCGCGCCGTAGGCATGGAGGACGGACAGTATACGCTGGGCGGTCAGGACGTTACCGTGCGGGGACCGCTGGCAACGCTGGCGGACGGAACCATTGCGGGAAGCGCCACGAACCTGTATGACTGCATGCGCAAGGCAGTGGAGATGGGAGTGCCGAAGGAGCAGGCTATCCGGGCAGCCACCATCAACCCGGCAGTCAGCATTGGAGTACAGGACGAGACTGGCTCCCTGGAAGCAGGCAAATATGCCGATATTGTTATCGCAGATACTGCTTTGAACCGCCGACAGGTCATTCGGAAGGGCGTTAGTATATAATGGATTGTTGTGAGTTGTTTGTTGCTGGCGAATGCCCGGAAACTATAGAAAAAATAGTTTTCTGGCATTCGCTGTTTCGGAAAATAGTTCAGAGTTTTTTCATATTTGAACTATTGATTTATCCACAGGTTATCTCTATAATGGATATGATTGCTCAGATTTCAGCTGTGCAGTTGAAATAAGGGAACTGCAATAGCATATAAAATAGAAAATGGAGATGACATGAGAAAATTAATTGAGTCATATAATAACGGCTATGGCCCCGGCAACGGAGGCAATGGCAACGGAGTTCCCGGCAGCGGCAACAATGGCGGGAACGGCAATAACGGTAACGGAGGCAACGGCAATCGTTCGCCGAAGCGCCCCAGTATTCTGATGCTGATCCTGTCGGGGCTGATGACGGTGATCGTGGTATTGATGCTGTATAATGCGTTCTTCGGAACCAATACCGGAACGGAAGTATCTTATACCGATTTCCTGAAGGATCTGGAAGCGGACAAAGTCGCTGCAGTGGAAGTAAATAAGGAAAGCGGCGTAGTGACGGTACAGCTGAAGCAGGAGGCGACAGCCACCCCTGCACCCGGCAGTTATATCAGTTTTTATGGAATTACCCAGAAAGTGACACAGTCCCAGACGGTGTATTATACGATGCTGATGGAGGATCTGGACACTCTGACGGCCAGATTGCAGGAGCATGATGTAGAAGGGAACCGCGTGACCAGTAATACCTCCAATTTCCTGATGGAGATTCTGGTAACTGTGGTATTGCCGGTGGTACTGATCTGGGTTGTGGCAGGCTTCCTGTTCCGCAGAATGGGCGGAAGCGGCGGCCCCATGGGCGTCGGCAAGAGCAATGCCAAGGTATATGTACAGAAGGAGACCGGCGTTACTTTCAAGGATGTGGCCGGTGAAGACGAAGCGAAGGAATCTCTGGTGGAAGTCGTGGACTTCCTGCACAATCCCCAGAAATATTCCAAGATCGGCGCAAAACTGCCCAAGGGAGCATTACTGGTGGGCCCTCCCGGAACCGGTAAGACATTGTTGGCGAAAGCTGTGGCAGGAGAAGCACATGTACCGTTCTTCTCCCTGACGGGTTCTGATTTTATCGAATTGTATGTAGGTGTGGGTGCCAGCCGTGTTCGTGACCTGTTCAAGGAAGCGACCAAGAATGCCCCTTGTATTGTATTTATTGATGAGATCGATGCCATCGGACGAAGCCGTGATTCCAAGTACGGCGGAGGCAATGAAGAGAGAGAGCAGACGCTGAACCAGCTGCTGTCCGAAATGGATGGTTTCGACAGTTCCAAAGGAATCCTGATCCTGGGTGCGACGAACCGCCCGGAGATTTTGGATAAAGCACTCCTGCGTCCCGGACGTTTTGATCGCCGTATCATCGTAGACAAGCCGGATCTCAAAGGCCGTGTGGAAATCCTGAAGGTACATTCCAAGGATGTGAAGATGGATGAGACCGTAGATCTGGAAGCCATCGCACTGGCCACCAGCGGAGCGGTAGGTTCCGACCTGGCCAACATGATCAATGAGGCGGCTATCAATGCCGTCAAGGAAGGCAGAGAATTCGTAAGCCAGAAGGATCTCTTCGCAGCGGTGGAACAGGTGCTGGTAGGTAAGGAAAAGAAAGACCGTATCATGAGCAAGGAGGAACGCAAGATCGTATCCTATCATGAAGTCGGCCATGCACTGATCAGTGCATTGCAGAAAAATTCCGAGCCGGTACAGAAGATCACCATTGTACCCCGTACCATGGGTGCACTGGGCTATGTCATGCAGGTGCCGGAGGAGGAAAAATACCTCAATACTGAGGCGGAACTTCGGGATATGCTGGTAGGTCTGGTGGGCGGACGTGCCGCTGAGGAAGTGGTATTCGACACTGTGACCACCGGCGCAGCCAATGATATTGAGAAGGCTACCTCCATTGCCCGCAACATGATCACCCGCTACGGTATGAGTAAGCGTTTCGGACTCGTCGGTCTGGCTACGGTAGAAAGCCAGTATCTGGAAGGCAGAACCGCACTGAACTGTAGTGATGAGACCGCAGCTGCCATTGATGAAGAAGTCGTTGCCATGATCAAGGAAAGCTATGATCAGGCATTGCAGATGCTCCGTGAGAACAGAGAGCTGATGGATAAGCTGGCAGCGTTCCTGATCGAGCGAGAGACTATTACCGGTAAGGAATTCATGGAGATCTTCCGCAGAGAGAAGGGCTTACCCGATCCGGAGGAAGAGAAAAAGGACACCTCCGGAGCTGAGGCGAAGACTGCCACAGAGACACAGGATGCAGACAGTGTTGTAAAGGGCGGTAATGTGGATGTAACCATTGGTGAACAGGTCATGACTTCCACAGATCCGACTTTCCAGCCCCTGACTTTTGAGGACAACTTGCAGGAGGCAAAGGAGCAGACCACATCTGTACCGGATGCTGAAAAGGAGCCTTCTGAGTTCGCAAAGGAAGAGACTTCCACACGGGAGAAGCCTGCTGAAGAATCCGCAGAGCAGAAAAACGATGCTTCCGAGGAGCCGAAGGACCCCAAGGAT
>JBNMJR010000129.1:0-7517 GCA_050873925.1 Acetatifactor sp. | reverse complement strand
GATTTTCCTGGAGCGGAAGGCTTCTACCTCTTCTAAAATCTATCGTTTACTTGTCGTGCCCGCCTCCGTGCGGGCCATTTTCAATTCAAGGGTTCTCCGAAGGAGAACTTTCCTATAAAGGAACAAAGCTCTCGCTCATGCCGATTCCGGTATCCGCACACCCAAATTCATATACGACCTGTTCCGCATCTGCAGATTTTTCTATGCACCAGACACGTATACCGCCTCCGGGATTGGTGAATTTTACAGCATTATCACAGACTATGGTCAATAACCGTTCCACATATACCGGATTGCCGATGAGATGCGTATGTATGATAGATCCCTTTTCCCAGTCCACAACATACTCTATGCCCTTCTCCTCAGCCTGGGGCTGCTTCACCATGTTGGCTCTGTTCAGCACATCCGTCAATTCAAACGGAATCTCCTGATCTACCACATCTCCCGACTCCAGTTTATTCATATCCAGAATATCATTCACAATAGTAACCAGGTATTTGGAAGAAGCCATTACCTGTTCTCTGCATTTCCTTTGTACTTCCATATCCTCCGGATAACGATTTGCCAGTTCCAACGTACCGATGATCCCGTTCATTGGAGTTCTGATATCATGGCTCATGTTGGATAAAAACCGGGCTTTCAAAGCTACCGCCTTCTTGGCTTCCTCCACCTGATACATCAGCTCCTGCTCTTTCTTCTTGGTATCACTGATGCTTCGAATCAGACAGAGTACATGGGTCAGTACACCGTTTTCATCTCTCTTCTTTTCTACGAATCGGAGTCTGTGCCAGTTGCCATCCTTCATCCGATACTCCAGGACCACTGTTTCTTCATTTTTCATGCGTTCCGGCAGGGTTTTCAGGTCCACAAATTTGAAAAAAGCTTCCTGATACTCTTCCGCCACATACTGTCTGCATACTTTTTCATTATTTGCAGACAGTTTTCCGGATTTTATAAAATCCAGATGTTCTGTATCACGGTTATTGATTTCTTCAAAATAATCGGCCTGAATATCAATCCGTGAAATATACTGGTAGGTTCGGGCGATAGAGGAAATGATCTCATTACTCAGCTTAACCTTTTCCAGAGTATCCTGCAGTTGCTTCTGAATCGCTTTCTCTTTATACAGAATACTGTCTATATTCCGAAGGGCTAAAAAGATGTGGAACTGTCCGGCATCTACCTGTCCTTTCACCGCATAAGCTTCATAAAAACTATGTTTTCCCTCTTTGGAAACACTGTGGTAATGGTAAGTGATTTTCTCCGCCTTCTGAAGTCTTCTCTTCATATTTTGACAGGAAAACCATTCTAAGAATTCTTCCTTTTCTTCTTCTGGGATAAAATTCTCGGCATAACTTTTTGAAAATTCATCAAACGTAGTAAATTTATAATTTCCCTCTCCCACAAGTTTTTTTGCATTTGTGTTGTCAGCCAACTGTAAAATTTCATACTCTCCGGAATTCAATTCCATCCGGTAAACGGATACATATTCCGGCAATAATTTGTTCAGAATCTCATTTTCATTTTGCTCATAATGCAATGTCATAGTTCTTCCCCTTTTACAACATAAATAAAGACCGCCTGTAAAAAAATGCGCAATAACAGACGGTCCAAAATAAACATACTCCTTCAACTTCGGGAATTTGCTGCAACCGGCTGTCATAGTCTGACTTTTCTCTGATCTTCAGACCTTAGACCCATTTGGCTTTGTGTCCCCGTTTTTCAGCGGGTTTACTAAAGATTCAATTTTAACAACATGATTATACTCGTATGTTTTTACGCTGTCAATATTCCTACATCTTCTCCGGAGCTTCAAATCCCAGCATGTCAATACATGTCTCCAGAATATCTCTGGTCAGCACCAGAAGCGCTACCAGTCCCTGTTTGCGTTCTTCGTTCTCTTCTCCCAGAATCTTGGTCTCATGGTAGAAATGATTGAACGCATTGGCAAGATCGTAGATATACGCACATACCTTGTGGGGTGCCAGTTCCTCCCCTGCAGTGGCAATCATGGTATTGAACTGTGCCAGTTCCATGGCCAGTTCTTTTTCAGAAGCATTACCGGGCTGCTGTAACTTCACAGTTGCCAGATCTCCACCCTGCTCCTTGTACTTATTCAGAATGGATTTAATACGTACAATGGTGTAAAGGATGTACGGACCGGTATCTCCCTCAAAGGAAGTGAATCGATCAATATCAAAGACATAATCCTTGGATGCCTGGTTGGACAGATCACCGTATTTCAACGCAGAGATAGCTACCACATCCGCTACCTTTCTGGCTTCGTCATCTTCCATATCGCGGCCTTCCTTGATCTTTTTGTACATCTCATCCTGCGTATCTTTGATCAGGTTCTCCAGACGCATCACTCCGCCCTGTCTGGTCTTGAAAGGCTTGCCATCTTTGCCGTTCATGGTACCAAAGCCTAAGAACTTAAGCTCGGTCTCCGGCTCTACCAGTTTCGTTTTGCGGGCGCAGCGGAATACCTGTTCGAAATACAGTTCCTGACGCTTATCCACCACATAGATCAGTTCGTCGGGATGATACAGCTTCATACGTTCCATGATAGTAGCCAGGTCCGTGGTATTGTACAGGGAAGCTCCATCGGATTTCAGGATCATGCAGGGAGGGATCTCCTTGGTATCGGTCTCTTCCTTGACATCTACTACCAGTGCACCCTCGCTTAAGTGTGCATAACCGTTATCCTTCATATAAGCGACCATTTCCGGGATAATGTCATGGACATCACTCTCTCCCTTCCACAGGTCAAATTCTACGTTTAATTTGGAATAATTCTTCTTCAGGTCATTCACAGATACATTGATTATGTGTTTCCACAGAGCACGATATCCTCTGACACCGCTCTGCAGCTTGAAAGTTGCTTCCATGGCCTTCGCTTTGTACTCGGGGTCCTCCTTGGACTTTGCGCTGGCTGCGGGATAGATCTCCTCCAGTTCGCTGATGGTAAAGGGTGCCTCTTCGGGATATTCCCCGGTGTAATTTTCATCAAAATATACCAGATCCGGCTGTCTCTCCTGCAGTCCGGTAATCACCAGCCCCATCTGCAGTCCCCAATCGCCAAGATGTACATCGCCGATAACCTCATGGCCCACATAACGACTGATACGCTTTACGCTCTCACCGATGACTGCGGAACGCAAATGTCCCACATGCAGAGGCTTTGCCACGTTGGGTCCACCGTAGTCGATGATGATCTTCTTGGGATGTTCCGGCTTCTCAAGACCGAATTTTTCACTTGCTTCCATGCCCTGTAAATAAGTCAGTAAAAATGCCTCGCTGACTTTCAGATTCAGGAATCCTGGTGCTACTGCCACTACTTCAGAGAAAACCTTGCTGTCCGCAAGCTTCTCTGCCACGTCGTTTGCGATCATGATGGGGGCTTTCTTGTAAAGTTTGGCTCCCGCCATGGCGCCGTTGCACTGATATTCGCACAGGTCGGGACGGTTGGAAAGCATTACTTTGCCTAAGCTTCCGTCATAGCCTGCCGCGGTAAATGCCTGCTGCATCTCCTCTGTCAGCATTTCTAAAAATTTCTTCATGTGAAATAACTCCTATCTGCGACTCTATCCATACGCTATCGCGTTGTTCTCAATATTTCTACTATATCCTAAAATCCATCATCCCGCAAGACGCAATTACGCATTTGCCGTCTGTGCTTCCCTCTCCGCTTTGGAAAAGGCACAACCGCAGTAATTCTGGCGGTACAGCTCATATTCTGCGGACAATTCGATGGATCTCTTATACCCGTTCTTTTTCTTGAAGTCCGATGGCAGCCAGGGAATACCGTATTCCCCGGACAGCGCCTGCCCAATCTCGTTTATCTTCGCCGCATTCTTCAAAGGACTAATTGTCAGGGTCGTGGCAAAATAATCGAAGCCACCGGTCAACGCCAGCTCCGCGGTCTTACGCAGCCGCAGGTCAAAACATCGGAAGCATCTCTCTCCCCCTTCGGGACAGTTCTCATAGCCCTTCGCCATCTCGTAAAAACGCTCCGGTTCATAATCCCCTTCCACGATATCGATGGGCCAGCCTTTTTCTTCTTTATTATAAGCTGCGATCAGGCGTTTCTGCTCCGCCACACGCTTGTGATATTCTTCTGAAAAAGAAATATTGGGATTGTAATAAAACACCGTAATGGAAAAATAACGGCACAGATATTCCAGACAATAACTGCTGCAGGGAGCGCAACAGCTATGCAGAAACAGGCGGGGCGGCCGGTAATCCGACGCTGCCTCGCCCTTCTCCTGTAAGGTATTTAAAATTTTCTCTAATTCTTTCTGATAATTTATCTGGTTCATACGGTTCTCTTTCCGTTTATCTATACTCCGGCAGTGCTCACTGCCTGTACTTATTATAGCACACTCTGCCGGACAGCCGGTTACAGCAGATAAAATCCCGCACTGCCCGCAGGCACAGTAACCTTTCCGCCTGCAAATACCGATTCTCCTCCGAAGGTATACAAAGCTTCTTTTACCGCATAGTCTCCGTTGAAGCTTACCTCTCTGTCCGCCGGATTGATGATGACCAGGATCTTCTCCTTATCATCACTGCGCAGATATGCCAAAGGATACTGATTAGCCTCTGCATAGACGAATTCGATCTCGCCGCGGCTCTGCAATGCGCTGTGGGCCTGACGGATATGAATCAACTTCTGAATCTCATGGTACAGGGAATCCGGATCTGCCATCTGATTTTCCACCGTAGGACGGTCCGCAGACTCATCCTGTCTGATATAGAGCTTTTCCTTCGGTGCCGCACTAAAACCGGCGTTGGTGGTATGATCCCACTGCATGGGAGAACGGGAACCGGTACGTCCGTAACCGCCCTCTACAGAATGGAGGTTCTCCACATAACGCATGCCGATCTCATCCCCGTAATACAGGAAAGGTGCACCGGGCATGGACAGAAGGAACGCAAATGCCACTTTCAGCTCGTCCCCGTGAATACTTCTCGCCAGCCGATCCATATCATGGTTACCGGAAGGAATGCAGATCAGACCCTTACGCTCCGATTTCTCATAATTCTCCTTATACTTCTGTACGAAAGCTGCCACATCACCCTTTCCTCTTCCGGAGAAGAAAGGTTCCTCACAGCGGAACAGATCGTTATAATGAGAGGGACCGAAATGCAATAAAAAGTCCATATGGAATCCACCCTGCAGGGACTTATCCGGCTCACCCCACTCGGATACCAGTACAGCCTCCGGGAATCCCTCATCCAGGAAGGATCTCACCTTTTTCCACAGTGCAATGGTTCCTCTACCGTCTTCATCATTTTTCACCAGGGACCCTGCCATATCCACGCGGAAACCGTCGCAACCCATGCCGATCCAGAACCGCATGACATTTTCCATCTCTGCTAAAGTAGCTCTCGGTCCGGGATCATCGGGATCCTGCTGCCAGCTCTGTGTCTTCTTATAAAAGCCGTAATTGAGTGCCGGCTGATGTGCGAAAAAGTTCACGATCACAGAACCGTCTCTCTCTGAAATACCACACAGACTACCCATGTTCTCCAGACGCCCCCAGGTGCTGTCAGTCCAGATGTAACGGTCGGTAAATTCATTACGATCAGCCTTGCAGGATTCCTTGAACCAGGGATGTGCCACGGAAGTATGTCCCGGCACCAGATCCAGCAGAATATGCATCTCTCTCTTATGTACTTCGGCAAACAGACGCTTTAAATCCGCATTGGTACCGTATCTGGGAGCTGCCTGATAGTAGTCCGACACATCATATCCCGCATCTCCGAAAGGTGATGCAAAACAGGGATTCATCCAGATCGCATTACATCCCAGTTCCTTAATATAATCCAGTTTTTCTATGATACCCTGAAAATCACCGATACCATCCCCGTTGGTATCCAGAAAAGACTGGGGATAAATTTCATAAAAGATTGCATTGTCAAGCCATTTTGCCATAATTCATACTCCTTCCGGACACTTCAGATTCTCATAAAACGTTTTCCGTATTTTTCCTTTACCATACCACAGAATGAATACTTGTACAACCGGTAAAAAACATCTATAATAAAATAGCTTGATGCCAGGGTCTAAAGGTCTAAGCCCACATGAGCTTGCTCATAGGTGGGTGAAAGGCCTTTAGACCAGCCCCGATATGAGCATAAAAGGGAAGCGTAAGCTTCACGATATGCGAATAGCGGGTAGGATTGTGGGAGTGCTTAGCCCGAAACAATCCGTAGGCATCCAACTAGGATAAAATAAGAATGAGGTCTATCATGTTAACACAAAAAGTAAGCACCATCGATGAGCTCCTGCAGTTCGTGAGCAGTTTACGTGAGAAACACGGCGTCCGTCTCTGGTTCCGCGGAGAGGAAAATGCGGATCTGACACTGATTCCTTCCATCCAGCGAAGTCAGAAAAGACTGGACTCCGAACGCTATATCACCAACGATTTCTATATCCGGGCAAGACAGATTCTGGACAATCCTCCGGAAAAGCACAATTATGCCGGATGGGTTTCCCTGATGCAGCACTACGGTCTGCCTACCCGAATGTTGGACTGGACCCAGTCCCCCCTGATTGCCGTATTTTTTGCCACAGAGACTTACAGAGAGACTCCTGATATCGACGCCTGCGTCTGGGTACTGACACCGGGTCTTTTGAATGAAAAAGAAGGCTTCGGCAATTGCATCTATCCCATTGATGCGGACACTACACAGGAAATGCTGCTGCCCGCCTTCAAACACAACCATCACAACCCGGAACTGAAAAACAAGATCCTGGCCTGCAGTTCCACGGAGAACAACCTCCGTATGTACTCCCAGTACTCCAACTTCACCGTGCACAACTCTCTGGAACGTCTGGAAGACATTTGTGATGAAAATATGCTTTACAAGATCATTATTCCCTGCGAACGGAAACAATACTTTATTGATAGCCTGCGGGTATTCGGCATCTCCGAGAGCTTTGTGTACCCCGACCTGGATCATATATCGAATGATTTGAAAGATTCCTACGGAATCTGAAAATCATTTGTGATTTTGCGAGATTCTTACGGGATTTAGATCCATCTGTTGCAAATCGCTGTGTGATTTTGAAAGATTCCTACGGAATTTAATGATCATATCGGGGCGGGTCCCAAGGTTTTTCGCCCACCTATGAGCAAGCTCATGTGGGCTTAAACCTTTTGACCCTTGTATCATATATATTAAGAAAGGAAATATACACATGAAAATCGTATTACAACATCTGACCAAGAAATTCCCCGCCCGCGGTCCTGTCCGCGGCAGGAAGAACCGCGAAGATGTCATTGCCGTGAATGACTTCGACTTCGAAATCCCTGACGGCAAGCTGATCGGGCTCTTAGGTCCCTCCGGCTGTGGCAAAAGTACGGCGCTGAATCTGATCTGCGGTCTCTTAAAGCCCACCGAGGGGAAAATCTTTTTCGGGGAAGATGATGTCACAGGTCTTCCTCCCGAGAACCGCGGCGTCGGTATGGTGTTCCAGAACTATGCCCTCTATCCTCATCTCACCGTAG
>JBNMJR010000128.1:0-7564 GCA_050873925.1 Acetatifactor sp. | reverse complement strand
TTTTATGTTGCATTCCAGAAAAAATTAGAAAAACTATAAGCAAAAATATAAGTACAGGTTTATTAACTGGAAAATCTTACATACACACTTGACAATATTTCTCTGAGCGCGGTGTGGGAGAAGGTGTGAGAACCTGTGGCGTACCCAGAGAGGAACTGTTCGTCGTGTCCAAGGTGGCAGCAGAGCACAAGACTTACGAATCCGCAGCCGCAAGCATTGATGAGACCCTGACAAAAATGGGACTGGATTATCTGGACATGATGATCATTCATTCTCCCCAGCCCTGGGTGGAAGTGAACCAGAGCGAGAACCGCTATGTGGAAGGCAACAGAGCAGCTTGGAGAGCACTGGAAGATGCTTATAAAGCCGGAAAACTGAAAGCCATCGGTATTTCCAATTTCCAGGTGGGAGACATTGAGAGCCTGTTGGAGACCGCAGAGATCAAACCGATGGTAAATCAGATCCTGTGCCACATCAGCAACACTCCGCTGGAACTGGTGGAGTACTGCCAGAAGACCGGCATTGCGGTAGAGGCTTATTCCCCCATTGCCCACGGTGAGATCCTGCACCAGCCCGAAATTCAGGCTATGGCAGAAAAATACGGTGTTTCCGTACCGCAGCTGTGCATCCGCTATACCTTACAGCTGGGAACCATTTCCCTGCCCAAGACCGGCAACCCCGAGCATATGAAGACTAATGCGGAGGTAGACTTCGAGATCAGCGCAGAGGATATGGAAGTATTGAAGAATTTCAAGCATATCGAAAGCTACGGTGCTAACAGCGGATTCCCCGTATACGGTGGAAAGCTGTAAGACAACGGCGAGACAGGTGCATAAAAAATGCGGGCGGTTACGAAAGTAACGGCTCGCATTTCTATTTCTATTATCGCATTTCTATTACGTTCTGTCATGGCTGTTGTCGTAGATGGGCTGGATCTCGGGGGGAAGATGATCGGGAAGCATGGCATGGATCCCGTCTTCGTTGCCGTCTTCCATAGCTTTCTCATAGTACCAGCATTTGAATTTCAGCATATCCAGCGTCTTTTCCAGCTGTTTCATCTCTTCCTCCACGGCGGCCTTGCGGGCTTCGAACATGGCCTTGCGGTTCGCATAAGTGGAAGGCCCTTCCTCCACCCATTCGAAGAACTGGCGGATATCCTTGATCTCCAGACCGGAGCGTTTCAGACATTCGATCATACGAATGGAGTCTAACTCTGCCTTACTGAACCGGCGGATCCCGGACTGCTTCTCCAGATTTGGGAAAAATCCCTCTTTATCATAATATCTCAACGTAGAGATCGGCAAATTCGTCATAGCGGATACCTGTCCGATACTGTACATACTGTTTCCTCCGAAAAATTTTATAGTACCTAAAGTCAGCTTTAGGTTTTGCTGCTTTCATTATAAGACGACAGCGGGAAAAACACAAGATAAAATTCCCGGAGAACTCTTGCAAGAAAATCGTGACGCATAACGGCATAAGGATTGAAAAAAGACAGGAGAGATGGTATATTTTGGTTAGTTGGCATTAACACGAAAGAGAGGGCGGAATCTATGACAATAACAATGATACGGGGAATGATCGCACTGGGGATCGTCGGGCATGCCATCAACATGTACTGTGACCGGATCCTGAGCATTTTCCCCAACGGAACCATCAAATTTGACAACATCAAAGAGATTGAAAAAGACGGTGTGCTGGCGGAAATGATGGAGGGCGTAGCGGCCTCGGTTCCCCTGCGTTCTGCGGTGCTGGGGGCGTTTGCGCTGGTTCTTGAATTCTTCAGCTATTTTGCACTGGCGGTATATACCTTTGGACGGTCACAGCTCCTGGGAGGAGTGATGTTCGTGGCCATCACTTTTTCCTGCATTCTGGGAGCAGCCTATCATGTGAAATGCGGTCTGGCGGAGTATGTATTCCTGCAGCTGGGCCGGGACCGCACGGCCAAAGACATGATGCTGGATCTTTCTGGTCTGATAATTAAAAAAAATCGAATCATGTCTAAGGATTTCCTGAAATTTTCCGATAATTTTATATAGGAAAATACAGACACCATGGATGGACAAATAGCTACGGATGGCTGCCTCATGTGAGGCGACCATCCGTTTTTATTGGGCAGTAATCACTGTCCGGAGAGGGAGAGTACTATGGCAGTAACAGGAATCGGCTACGGAAGGACATTCGTGTATGAGACACAGAAGAGAGTAAATGCAGGGGATGTGCAGAGTGCGATGAGAAGTGCGACGGAGACGGCGGAATCCCGTTTTGCGGAAAGCATCGGGGAATCGGCAAAAGAAGACGATACCGTGAAGACCCCGGTGACCCGTGGCGTACAGCTGGCCCGCCATATCGAAGGCAAGGACAAGGTGCCCTATGGAGAAATGGCGGAGGATGGCATCATTGAGTATAACGGAGTGGTCTTTGTCTGTGATTATGAGCACAACCGCCTGACACTGGGAGACACCACCAATAAAGAGGACTGCATCAATATCCCGCTGTCCGGCGGCGGAAGCCTGCTGGTGAACCGGGATAACATTGATGCCCTGTCCAAGGCCATCGGCATGTTCAGCCCGGAGGATGTGAGGCGGATTCTGGAGGCACTGGCAAGAGACAACAAGATCCAGCAGATGAAGAAAGAACTGGATGACATGGAGAACGGCGACGACGTGGATAACAGTGAGGAAGCGTCAGAGACTACCGATGCGGACAAGGCAGCGGGAACGGATCCGTCCGGGACGGCCGGGGAACCGGAAAAAGAGGACTTGAGCCTCATGGAGCAGATCAAAGAGAAAATGCAGGAGATCTACGACAAGCTTCAGAACGGTGACACGGAGACCAAGTTCCAGATCGGTAATCAGGAATTCACTATCAGGGAGTGGGATAATTTCTTAGAGAAATTCGACAGTGTGCAGGATGCTATCCGGGCGGCACTGGAAGAGAAGATCGAAAAGGAAAAAGCAGAACGGCTGGAAAAGGAACTGACAGGCGTGTCGGAGACTACGGAAGAGCCCGAGGACGTGGACAGTATCCTGGCCCAGAGTGTGAAAACCACCGAAGAGGGCAGCAGCCCCAGGACCTGGTATATCACCTGTTTTACCGAGGAAGGCATCTGGTGCAAGAAATTTACCGAAGGACAGGATGGAGAGGATCTGTGGCGGATGGAATTCACGGATCCCTCCCAGTATCAGAAGGTGTTAAACTACCTGCAGAGCTTTGCGGAGGGGGAAGAAGTTCCTCATGCAGCGGAAGAGGAGTTCTGGAGAGAATTCCTGGAGGAAGACGAGCGGTAGAACCGGAACCGTTCCGGGAATCAGTCCGGGTTCTTCCGGTATTCCCGGGGCGATTTTCCGTAAACTTTTTTGAACAGGTCCTTGAAATAGTTGCTGTCGTTGAAGCCGTATTCCAGAGCAATATCTGTGATGGAGCTGTCTGTGGTGAGAAGCGCCGTCTGGGCATGTTTGAGCCGCACGTAGTTTAAGTACTCCTTGAAGCCCATGCCGGTAATCAGCTTGAACTTTTTGCTGAAATAGGTGGGGCTTAAGGAAGCCACGGAGGAGACTTCCTCCAACGTCAGAGGCTTGCGGAAATTGTTGTAAATGTATTTTGTGGCAAGTAAAATGTCCGCATCCCGGGAGTTCAGCAGATCCGGTTCCCGTTCATTCATGACGGAATGCCGCATCAGCATGAGCAGAAGCTCTTCCAGATAGCACCGTTCAAAATGTTCCGAGTAGCGGTCGAACCGGGAATTCTCGGTGAGCATCCGGGTCAGCAGGGAGTGCAGATATTCCTGGTATACCGCGGGAACGCTGCCCATGAAGGAATGCAGGGTCGGCCGGTCGGTATCCTCGGCGGACAGATCTGACAGATGCAGATATTCTTCTTTAAAATAGATCATCACGATCTCGCAGACCTCTCCGGCGGAATACAGAGAGTGATGCAGTTCCCCCGGGGCGATGAAGACCAGATCTCCGGCCTCCATCTGGTAGACCGTATCTTTTAACAGGAAGCGGCAGCTTCCGGACCAGAGATAGAAAATTTCATAAAAGTTGTGATAATGATCGGGCTGCAGGGGAGAAAAATCACCTCTGCGGCCTTTTTCCACGATGATCCGGTCAATATCTTTTCTGCCCCGTTTACCTTTTTTCGTTGTGATATCCATAGCGGTTCCCTCATTTCCGGTGTATTCCCAGTGTTGCAGTCAGAATACCACAAAAAAACAGTATTTTCAACCCAAATAAGCTATAAAAACAGCAGTAAATATAAATTAATTACGCTATTATAATAACTGAAAAAGGAACCCGCCTCTTTCAAAAATACTTTTCTCTCTATCCCCCTCGGTACACTCCCCCCTCGCCGAGGGGAATTTTTTTTATACAGTCCCGCCGTTCTCGTTCTCACGCATCCGATAGCCAACACCGATCTCAGTGAAGACATACTGGGGCTGGGCGGGATTCTGTTCCAGCTTCCTGCGGATATTGGCCATGTTGACCCGGAGAATCTGGTTGTTATTGTCCATGTAGGGACCCCAGATGGCATTCATGATGTAGCTGTAGGTCAGGACTCTTCCGGAATTCTCTGCCAAAAGTGTGAGCAACTGGTATTCGATCTGGGTCAGGTGCACCTCTTCGCCCCGCAGGCGGATCAGCCGTTTTTCAAAATCAATTTCCAGATCCAGCGCCTTATACATATGGCCGGGGGCCTGAGAGTGGCTGTGCCGCAGAGAAGTACGGATTCTGGCCATGAGCTCACCGGTGCCGAAAGGTTTCGTGATATAATCGTCCGCACCCAGATCCAGAGCGGAGACTTTCTCCTGCTCTTTGGTGCGGGCGGATATGATGATCACGGGAACATCGCTCCAGGAACGGAGCTTTTGCAATACTTCCAGGCCGTCCATGTCCGGCAGCCCCAGATCCAGCAGGATCACGTTGGGACAGAAAGAGGTGCTGAGACTTAAGCCTTCGCGGCCGTTTAAGGCATGCATGATCTTGTAGCCCTCCCGGTCCATGGTGGCGGTAATGAAATTGCTGATACTTTTATCATCTTCTATTAAAAGAACTTTGATCTTATTCATTTCTGTGATCCATTTCCTTTCCTGTATTTTTGGGCAATGTAAAGCAGAATTCCGCACCCTCCGCATGATTCCTTCCGCTCAGGGTTCCGTGATGGGCAGTGATGATGGTCTTGCAGATAGACAGGCCGATACCCATGCCCTTGCGGGAATCCGAACTCTGGGAATCGTTGTAGGTACCCATCTCGAACAGATTCTGTAATTTTTCTTCCGACAATCCCTTTCCGTAGTCCCTCACGATAAAAGAAACATTGTCGGGATGATCCTCCACGATGAAATCAATGGGCAGGATGCTTCCGGAATGGACGATGGCATTTTCCAGCAGATTAATGGTAACCTGTTCGATCAGCACCGCATCCATGGGAATCATCAGGAAGTCCTCCGGGATCTTTACCCGGATCGCGGCGTCGGGATAACGTTTTTTCAGTTTTTCCAGAGCTTCCCCTACCACTTCTTCTACAGGTTCTTCCGTGGTATTGATGCTCAGGCTGTCCCCCTGAATACGGGTGACGGACAGCAGATTTTCCACCATATTTAACAGCCAGTTGGAATCCTCATAGATGTTGGTCACAATTTTACGTTGCTCGGTGGAGCTCAGATCCTCCTGGCTTTCCAGGAACAGTGAACTGTTGCCGATGATACCGGTAAGCGGCGTGCGCAGATCGTGAGAGATGGCCCGCAGGAGATTCGCCCGCATTTTTTCCATTTCGGCTTCCGCCAGCTGCTTTTCCCGCTCCGCGATCATTTCAGACTGGATGGTCATGTGGGAGGTCATGGTACACAGGATCAGTGTGATCCCACCCATCAGCAGGAAGGTGATGGGATAACCGGTCAGTGTGAAATTGATCTTATAATAAGGATAGGTAAACAGGTAATTGATGGCAATTACGGAAAACAGGGTACAGGTGATGCCGTAGCCGTACCCTACGGTCCATCTGGCAATGATCACCAGTGCCAGAATGTAGAACAGCGCCACATTGGCGTGGTTGTCCGGAACGATGGACTGATATAAAAAGGAAGCCAGCGTGGCACACAGCACACAGACAGCGCAGATCAGAACACTGACGGCATGACGGGTATAGGGCGGCTTTAAGCGGAAACTTTTCCGCAGAGTTTTTTTATTGGATTGTAATCGGGTCACGGCATTGTCCTCCGGGGGTATCACCTCATAGTAAGTCTGCCTTGCCTGCAAGCAGTCACGCAGAACTTCTATGGGTGAGTTTATTATAACCATAGTACCATCACTTTTCAACGCAGGGTGTAAAGAAGTAGTTAAGGATATGCGGAATCCGGTATATTTTTGAAACAATACCATAGTCAGGTTGACATAGAAAAATACCATAGATTACAATGGGAATAAATAGGAAAATGTGTAGAAGTCAGAATAAACAAGAACACGGGGGAGAATCAGAATTATGAAAATGAGGACAAAAATAAAGTGGAAGATAGTCCTGCTTCTGGGAGCATTGGGCGTCCTGCTCACCGGCTGCGGAAGCGCTCCGCAAATGGAATATGACAGTGTGGAGGAAGCGAAGCAGGCGCTTGCCCAGGCACAGACCATAGAGATCTACGTGGATCTGTACACCCCACGCAGTAAGACCGAGATCCTGGCGGACGGAAAAGTGGCGGCAGTCCTGAAAGGGAAGACTGTCTATGTGGACGGAGAGGAATGGTTCCATTACGATTATGTGACCGATGAACCTATCAATGAGGACAGAGAAGGCGTGATTACCGCCACGACTTACGGTTATTATGATAAGGAAGGCAACTGTCTGGGGTATACCCAGGAGCAATGCAGAGAGATGCCGGGCGGCTATGATTATTATCTGATGTTCTTAGACACGGAGTGGAATCCGCTTCCTTATTACAGCAGTGTGGACGGCGAAGCGTTGTATGATGAGAGCGGCAGCGTCGTGGGAACCGGTTACGCGGGGAAAGAGGGCGTAAGCCTTTTCCGAAAGCTCTATACCAATGTCTACCGCACAGTGCTTGAGACGGACAAGGATGCAGGAGTGGAACTGGATTTTATGTACCGCATGGCAATGATGGAAGGGCTGCAGGATGATATCCGGCTGGTCTATGATGAACCGGTGAACACGGTGTTGGAGATCATTGAGAGCATACTGGGAGTGCCATTGTTACTTTTTGCCGTGTTGGGAACATTGATAGAACTATGGGATAAAATATCAGGTAAAAGAAAACAAAGGAAGCAGGAAGCGGCGAAAACGGAAGCAATGGAAACAGAAGAGACGACGGGAGAGGAATAGTTATGTTTCTAATAGGACTGGCATTGCTGCCGGCGGTTGCGCTGGTGGTATGGATCTATAGACAGGATAAGGTGGAGAAGGAGCCGAAGAGATTATTGTGGAAGATTTTCCTGTTCGGCGTGTTGTCCGTGATTCCTGCCATGATATTGGAGATCATTCTGGATGAAGTATTTTTGATCTTTGTGGATGCAGATACGCTGTGTTACGTGATTCTGGATAACTTTATCGG
>JBNMJR010000127.1:0-7619 GCA_050873925.1 Acetatifactor sp. | reverse complement strand
CAGATAAACGGAGGAACTACACTATGACAATTGGTGAAAGAATAAAGAAAATACGGGTATTCCGTAAAATGACAATGGATGAACTTGGCGGTGCTCTTGGCTTTGAGGGCAAAAATATGTCGGTTCGCATATCCCAGTATGAAACCGGTGCACGCATTCCCGGTGAAGATATGATTCTAAAGCTTGCTGATGCATTGCACTGCAATTACAAGGCAATCTCTGATTACAGCCTTGGTGCTGCTGAAGATATCATTGAAACACTTTTCTGGCTTGAAGAAAGTGCCACATCTCTCCCGGCACGTGGAAAAGGTACAAGATTCCCAGAGTACACAGCTCCCGGCAACCTGATTCATCTGACTGCAATGACACCTGCAAAATCTTCCGAGGCTGCCAGACCAACTTACAACGAAGATGATTATGACAGTACAGGCTCACCTGTCGCATTAACTTTTGAATATGGATTGGTAAATGATTTCCTTTCGGAATGGTGTGAAATGAAAACGAAATTAAATAGTGGAGAGATTTCTCCTAATGAATATTTTGAGTGGAAAATAACATGGCCTCAGGCGTAAATGAAACGATTCACGCACAGCTCACTTTAGTACCATTTTAGTACCACAAGACAAAAAACAAGCTCGCAAATGCCCATTTTACTAGGCTTTGCGAGCTTTTGAAAATTATTCAAACTCAATAGTCCCAGGCGGCTTACTGGTAATATCATACATTACCCGGTTCACATGGCTCACCTCATTGATAATCCTGCTGGTCACCTTCTGCAGTACCTCGTAAGGAATCTGCGCACTCTCCGCAGTCATGAAATCAATCGTCTTCACGGCTCTCAGTGCGATGGCGTAATCGTAGGTTCTCTCATCCCCCATAACGCCTACGGATCTCATGTTGGTCAGAGCTGCGAAGTACTGGTTGATCTCGCGGTCCAGACCTGCGTTTGCGATCTCCTCGCGGTAGATGGCATCTGCATCCTGCACGATCTTGACCTTCTCGGCGGTTACTTCGCCGATAATACGGATACCCAGTCCGGGGCCGGGGAACGGCTGACGGAATACCAGGTGCTCCGGAATGCCAAGTTCCAGTCCTACCTTACGAACCTCATCCTTGAACAGGTTGCGCAGAGGCTCGATGATCTCCTTGAAATCTACATAGTCGGGCAGGCCGCCTACGTTGTGGTGGGACTTGATCACTGCGGATTCACCGCCCAGTCCGCTCTCTACCACATCGGGATAAATGGTTCCCTGTACCAGGAAATCTACGGCACCGATTTTCTTCGCCTCTTCCTCGAAGACGCGGATGAACTCTTCACCGATGATCTTTCTCTTATGCTCCGGCTCGGATACACCGGCCAGTTTGCTATAGAAACGCTCCTGAGCATTCACACGGATGAAGTGCAGGTCGTAATTGCCGTTGGGACCGAAGACTGCTTCTACCTCGTCGCCCTCGTTCTTACGGAGCAGACCGTGATCTACGAAGACGCAGGTCAGCTGTTCGCCGACTGCCTTGGATAACAGTACGGCTGCCACAGAGGAATCCACACCACCGGACAATGCGCAGAGGACTTTGCCCTTGCCAACCTTCTCGCGGATTGCCTTGATGGACTCTTCCACGAAGGAATCCATCTTCCAGTCGCCGCAGCATCCGCAGATGTTACGTACGAAATTATACAACATCTTGGAGCCTTCCACGGTATGAAGTACTTCCGGATGGAACTGGATCGCATACAGTCCGCGCTCTACACACTCTGCCGCTGCCACAGGGCAGTTGGCGGTGGTAGCCACGGCACGGAAACCGGGAGCCAGCTTTGAAATATAATCAAAATGGCTCATCCAGCAGATCGTATTCTCGGATACATCGGAAAACAGTTTGGAACTGCGGTCTACCTTCACCTCAGTCTTGCCGTATTCCCGAACGGCCGCACGCTCTACCTTACCACCCAGCACATGGGTCATCAGCTGTGCGCCGTAACAGAGTCCCAATACAGGGATTCCTAAGTTAAACAGATCCTCGGAGCAGGTAGCTGCACCGGGTTCATAGCAGCTTGCAGGGCCGCCGGTCAGGATGATTCCCTTGGGATTCATCGCTTTTATCTTATTCAAGTCTGTCTTGTAAGAGTAGATCTCGCAATATACATTGCATTCTCTGACTCTTCTGGCGACCAGCTGATTATACTGTCCGCCAAAATCAATGACAACTACCAGTTCTTTTTCCATGGTTGTCCTCCAGTATATTTTTCTGTCCTCTATTATAGGGTATGGTGCAGGGGAAGTCAAACCCTACTGCACCAGTTCTTCCAATTTTCCGAAGGTATATCCCATTTCTTCCCATTTTGTGAGAAGTTCATCCAGAATCTCCCCGTTGGTCTTTGAGGTATTATGTAGCAACACCACGGCTCCCGGATGGATCCTGCCGGTCAGTTTGGAAAAAGCTTCCTCGTGGCTGGGCTGGGCATCCACGTTCCAGTCCACATAAGCCAGACTCCAGAAAAAAGTGGAATACCCCAGATCTTTTGCCATCTGCAGATTGGTCTCACTGTATTTTCCCTGAGGAGGGCGGTAATACATGGCCATCTCCGTGCCGGTGGTCTCCTGAAAAAGAGTTCTCACGTCATCCATCTCTTTCTGAAAAGCTGCCGGATCCGAGATCTTCGACATATCATAATGATGATAGGTATGATTTCCCACCGTGTGACCTTCCTCCACCATACGTTTCACCATCTCCGGTGCCGACTCCAGAAAATGACCCACAACGAAAAAGGTGGCCGATACATTATGTTTCTTCAAGGCATCCAGAATATTCGTAGTATTACCGTTCTCATAGCCGCAATCAAATGTAAGATAAATCTTTTTCTCCCCCGCATCTCCCACATAGTAGGCATTGTACTCTTTTAATTTGTCCGCAGAAGCCGTACCACTGGGCTGCGTTCCTTCCGCACCGAATCCCAGACCCCAGTTTTCCGCAGAAAGTACCGCCTGTGTATTCTCCAATGCACTCCCCGCTGTCTCCCGGGTGTTCATCTCCTGCTGCATATGCAGTCCGTATACGATGGCTCCTATCCCTCTTCCCAGAAAAAACATGCACGCAAAAAGAAGCAGAAGCCAGAGTGTTTTTTCGTGTTCTGTGAAAAAACGTTTCATGTGGTATCTCCTCTCAGAACTATCCGCTACTACTTTATGCAGCCGTTCTTTGGAGCATACCCACATCCTCTTACTTCCGCTTCTTTTCTATTTCATTTTACGATAAAGTTGGTCACTGTTTGCTTTTCCGCAATTTCTTCCACTGCACAACTTTTCCGGCGATCACAGATACCCAGAACAGGAAAGTAATGCCTTCCGCCACACGCCAGTACCACATGCCGGAATACCACACCTTCACGGTTCCCTGATAGCCCGCCGGCAGAATTGCCCGGACGTGACCGTTCTCACCTACGGTCACCGGGAACTTCTCACCCGTTGCCGCATCTTTCGCATGATATCCCTTGTACAGGAGCATCGGCAGATCGATATAATACTCTCCGGGCTCTGCTGCGGTCGTCACCGTAGTCAGCGTATTCAGATTCTCCTTCTCAAAAGCTTCCACCGTCACTCCGTCCGACGGCCATGCATCATGATAATAGAAATTCCATTCCACATCCAGCGGCAGATATTCCGCTCCCAGAATGCCGGAATGTCCCATGGACGCCATGGAATTCAATCGCAAAGGCTCATCTCTGGTCTGCAACAGATCATTGGTCTGGTACATGGAGAAAAAGATACATCCGCTGCAGATTGCCACCAGAAATATGGCTTTTGCCACTTTATCCTTCCAATGAAGCATCCAATGTCCCGCCGTACAGGCCACCAGAGTCATGGTAATCGCCGCGATGGTCGTCAGTCTGGTAGGGAACTGGATCATGGTCGTCAGAAGCTCCAGCACGGAATTGGCTTCCTTCAGTGCATTCCAGGGGAAATAATAAGTGCTCACCGCAATGGCAATGCATCCCAGAATGAATGCGATCTTCGCCGCCTTATCATGTGCCGGATCCTGTTCCTTTTCCCGGCTGCGGATTGCAAAGTACACGATCACTCCCAGCAATACGGCAACTCCGATATAAATAGGCTCCGTATCCACCATTCCCAGCTCCTGGAATCGGGAATTGCTTCCGGCATTCTGCATGGTGAAAAATATCTGTGCTCCCAGAATTCCACGGTCCTGAATATAAGTGCCGCTGTTATTGGAATAGCGGTATTGATCCGCCAGCATCATATCCAGCATCGGCAACAGGAACCAGATATTGGCCAACACCGTTCCCACCACGACCTTTACCAGTTCCAGAAACGTTCTCTTGCGGAATACCTTGCGGATACACAATAAACACAACAGAATTGTAAACGCACCTGCGATTTCACAGCTTAATACATGGCTCTGGATAATACCGGAAAAGCCCAGCACCGGCAACAGCCAGTAATGACGGTATTCTTTTTTCTCCGTGTCTTCCGTGAAGATCAGATAAAAGCCATAACACAATAGTGGCAGGAAGATCATTGCCGTATATTCCCCCACAGCGCTTCGGTTATAAATATTGTATACACGATACGGTGCCAGCGTATACAACATACTTCCGAACATTCCGGTCATGCGGTCACGGAAAATTCCTCGAAAACTGATATATGCCACGATTGCCGTTGCCAGATTGACCAGGAAGATATAGCTGCCATAAGAAACACTCATGGGAAAACCGATCAGCCGAAGCAGTGCCGGGATCACCAGAAATGTATCACAATAAAACAGCGAATTGGCATATCCATGTCCGTACAACCACATCGGCTCTACCCTGGCAGGGAAAATTCCCTGTGCCAGACTCTGCCCCAGAAATTCAATACGAAGCAGATGGAATCCCAGATCGGCACCCATAATAATATAATCTACAAATACCGGAAGTGTCGTCAGGATCGCCAGTGCGGGAATTCCAAAGTATACTACCTTCTTTTCCAATGCAAGAGGATATTTTCCCATATACACATACAACATAATGAGAACATCCAGAAGCAGAAAGCCCAGAAGGAATATCGTAAGCAGCATCCGGTAGGAAGCTGTGGTCTTCACCAGACGGATATCCGTAATGGTCAGCTTTCCGGTTCCGTAATAATCTGCATGGATGCTTACTTCGTCCGCCTTCAACCGGCTTGTCACATAGACCTCACAGGAGGTTTCCGTTCTTCCGGAGTACAGAGAAAGTTCATTTTCCAGCAGTTCTCTGTAAATTTCCCCATCGCTTGTAATATTGATCTTATTTACACCGTTATCTTCCGTGTCATATGTCACATAATAGCAATAAGTGCCGGGTGCCATGGAAAAGCCGCTCATTTCCAGCCAGGCCCCACTGATATTGCTGCTGCCGTCCACCGAGTATCCGTTTTCTTCCCGGATAACGCCCGCTTCCGTTGTCACCTGTGCATCTGCCAGAGTACTGATGGTCTTGTTGCCGCGCAGGATTCCGATTATGGGCACCAGCAGCAACAAAACTTCCAGAAGCAGCAGGATACGGAATTTTTTATTTTTCAGAATTTCGGATTTCTTCCACATATCCATTTTTTATGCTGCCTCCTTTCGTACTTTTTGTCTCGAATCCTTCTTCTGTGCAAAGATACAATAGATAATGATTCCCACAATACCGAGGACGCTGATTGCCACCGCTCCCCATTGTGCTGCACTGGCTGCGGCACTCATCTGAAACTGCGGTGCCTCGATCAGAACCACATCCGGCAGATCTTCCTTCTGGCGGATCCACAAAGGAGCTCTGCCAATCAGCAGTTTATTGGTCAGAAACTGTGTCGACACAAAGGCCACCGCCAGTACCGCCGTCTCCAGGATTGTTGCTGCTGTTGCGGTTTTTCCCTCACGGTAAGCATTCAAAAGACCGCATCCCATAAATGTCAGTCCGCAGATTGCCGGGATCATAAAGATCACGGGAGACTGCATACTGAAGGTCAGCACCTGAAACACTGCATTCTGTCTCAGCAGATCCCAGGGAAAACTTCCAAGGCTTAAAAGAATTCCCAGCATTCCGCACCAGAACAGTCCCGCAGTGCTGTCTTCTCTGCTGTTTTTCTTCTGCAGAGTACCGCTGAATTTCAGCCACAGCAGGAAAAAGAAAAGTCCCGTAAGTGCCGGGCCGACACCAATGGCTGCCGTTCCCTGAAATCCATTGCTCTTATAGTCGTAGGTGGCACCTCCCTGGAAAAAGAAGGTCAGATAATGCAGGAGAAACGCTCCCTTTTCCTGAAAAGGACGGCTTCCCACATATCTTGCCACGTCGCGGTACGCCACAAGGTATCTTAGCAACGGCAGCAGATACCACAGATTGCATACCAGTGTTGCCACCACTGCCTTTCCCAATGTCAGCCAGCCGTCTTTTCCCAACAGTTGTCTGCGATAATATATGTAGCAGAACACTAGCAGAAACATTCCCACTTCCAGTACTGCAAAGGAAGACTGCAGCAACAGGCTAACCGCTATAGCCAGCAGAAGCCATTGCGGCAATTTTCCCTTTTTCTGACCGACTGCCCTCACCAGGAACAGCAACAGCAGCGGCAGAAATGCATAGCCCAGCGCCTCCCCGATTGCGGACCTTCCATACAGGGTATCCAGATACCAAGGTGCCCAGCAATACAATGCTGTGCCGATCACCGCTGTTTTTTTACTCTGAAATCCTTCTTCCAGTGCCTTGTAGGAAAGGCATACTGTCACTGCGTAAATACATATCAGAAACATCCTGTAAACACTTTCCAGTGCAGCTCCCGTCATTCGCAGAAATGCCGGCAGCAACCAGAACAGATTTCCGTCCAGTCCGGCCGTACCATGCTCGTACTGCCAGTTTACCGGCATTGCCATCTGGAAGATCCCCGCCGACAGATAGTCCTTCATATTTTCGATGCGTACCAGCTGGTAAGGAACTTCCGCGGAATTCAGACAATAATTTGTGAACAACGGGAGCGCTCCTGTCAGAAAAATACCTGTCAGACACCAGAAGATACCGTTTCCCTTTGATTTCATTTTTTCTGTTGTACTCATGAATTTTTCCTTTCCCGTCTCTTCTCCAGCGTCATACCTGCGATCAGACCAAGCAGGCTGAGACAGCTCACGGCTTCCGCCGCTCTCCAGTACCAGGGGCTTCTGAATGTCACCTGAACCGTTCCGTCATAACCTGCCGGAACTTCCACACACACCGCATAATTATCACTGGTGGTGATCGTCAGTTCCTGTCCGGTAGTCTTGTCATATGCCCGATAGCCGTAATAATACAGAAGCGGTAATTCCACAGTTTCCGTTCTATCGCCCCGGTTCTGACAATGCATTTCTATTTTGATTCCGTCCTTATGATAATCTGTAATATCGACTGTCTCCGCGGCATAAGGGTCATGGGTCCAGAACAATGTAGCATCCGCTCCATAGGGGAGATATTCCGCCCCGGCAATATAACCGCTTCCCATTCCTTCTTCTCCGTAGATCCGGTAATCGTTGTCCGTCTGAAGCATATCATCCATCAGATAAATACTGCTGCACAGAGTCAGTACCATCATTCCGGCGAAGTAGAGCTGCAATCCGTGCGTCTCATACTGACCCTTGAT
>JBNMJR010000126.1:0-7646 GCA_050873925.1 Acetatifactor sp. | reverse complement strand
GGCACATGGTTCTCATCCACGCCTCGGTCGGACAGGATCAGGATGTTCACACCGTCTCTGTAAGCTCTGTCCACTTCCACGAACAGACGGTCGATGGCACGCTCTAAGCTGGTGTTCTTGTAATATACAATAGGTACGACTTCTACTTTGAAGCCGTCTACCTTCATGTTCTTGATCTTTAAAAGATCGGTGTTGGTAAGGATCGGGTTGTTGACCTTCAGAACATTACAGTTCTTCGGGGTCTCTTCCAGAATGTTGCCCTCGGTACCGATGTACACGGTGGTAGAAGTTACGATCTCCTCACGGATGGCATCGATGGGCGGGTTGGTTACCTGTGCAAACAGCTGCTTGAAATAATGGAACAGCGGATGGTTCGTCTTGCTCAGCACGGGAAGCGGGGTATCCACGCCCATGGCTGCGATAGCTTCACTGCCGTTCTTTGCCATCGGCAGAATGCTCTGCTTCATCTCATCGTAGGTGTAACCGAACGCTTTCTGCATCCGCTGGCGCTCTTCGTAGGTGTACTCGGGAACACGCTGGTTCGGGATGTGAATGCTCTTCAGCTCTGTCAGGTTGTTGTCCAGCCATTCGCCGTAGGGCTGTCTGGAAGCATATTTTTCCTTAATCTCTTCATCATCGATGACTCTGCCCTGTACGGTATCGACTAAGAGCATCTTGCCGGGACGAAGTCTTTCCTTTAACTTGATCTTCGTGGGATCAATGGGAAGGACACCTACCTCGGAGGACAGGATCAGAGTATCATCGTCGGTGATCAGATAACGGGAAGGACGCAGGCCGTTTCTGTCCAGTACGGCACCCATGATATCACCGTCGGAGAACAGGATGGATGCCGGGCCGTCCCAGGGCTCCATCATGGTAGCGTAATACTGATAGAAGTCTCTCTTGGTCTGGGACATGGCCTTGTTGTTCGCCCAGGGCTCGGGAATGGCAATCATGACTGCCAGAGGCAGCTCCATGCCGCTCATTACCAGGAATTCCAGCGTGTTGTCCAGCATAGCGGAGTCGGAACCGGTCTTGCTGATGGCGGGCAGCACTTTGTGCAGCTGACCTTTCAGATGCTCGGATTCCATATTCTCCTCGCGGGCCAGCATCTTGTCGGCGTTGCCGCGGATGGTGTTGATCTCACCGTTGTGTACCATCAGGCGGTTCGGATGTGCACGCTCCCAGCTGGGGTTGGTGTTGGTGGAGAAACGGGAGTGTACCATGGCAATAGCGGATTCGTAATCCTCGCTCTGTAAATCTGCGAAGAAGGTACGAAGCTGGCCTACCAGGAACATTCCTTTATATACGATAGTTCTGCTGGAAAGAGAAACTACATAGGTATCATCGGAAGACTGCTCGAATACTCGTCTTGCGATGTAAAGTCTGCGGTCGAAAGGAAGTCCTTTCTCCACATCGGCTGGCTTTTTCACGAAGCCCTGCATGATATAGGGCATGCACTCTACAGCCTTATGTCCCAGCACATTGGGAAATGTGGGTACTTCACGCCAGCCGAGGAATTCCATTCCCTCTTTTTCCACAATGATCTCGAACATTTTCTTGGCCTGATTGCGACGCAGTTCTTCCTGCGGGAAGAAGAACATGCCGACGCCGTACTCTCTCTCTCCGCCGATATCCATGCCCAGTGCCTTGGTCACTCTGGCGAAAAATTTATGGGGGATCTGGGTCAGAATACCGACACCGTCACCGGTCTTGCCTTCTGCATCCTTACCGGCTCTGTGCTCCAGATTCTCTACGATCTTCAGCGCATTCTCTACGGTCGCGCGGCTCTTCTCTCCGTGAATATTGACACAGGCTCCGATACCGCAGTTATCATGCTCGAATTCTTCCCGATATAACGGTGCCTTGGGCAGCTCCTGTTTTACATCAAACATATAGTTCTCCTTTCCGGTTTTCTATTTCTCTCTTCTTAATCCGTCTGTTACTATTCAGAACCTCATTCGCAAGACCGTGCTTCCAGCACTTTCCTGAATAACAAGTTTACTTGTTATTTGCTCATTGAGGTTACTTCGTCGTATAAATATTGTCCGCTGAACTTATGAACGCAAGCGTTCAACATACATCGACCAATATTTACCCGACTCTGAATAGTAACAAAAAAGGTCGCAATGAGTCTCTTTCGAGCGCCTCATTGCGACCTTTTCTGTACTATACACCTATTTTTCTCATTTGTAAATATAGATTTTTCTATAAGTTGTCAGATAACTCGTCAACTCTGTTGTCTATATGCTTATTGTCTGTGAATTGTGCTAATTTTCTTTTTAAAAAAATGTTTTTAGCACAACTTTTTTGAGATTTTCCCTATTTTTCCTGTTTCCGGCCATACACTCTGCTTGTCAGTCCCTGATAAATTGCGGAAAAATGTTTGCTTTCTGCCATTGCGGTCCGAAGGGGTGCCAGCGTCAGTGCCATCACAGCGCGGTAACGGAACAGTTCTCCGGGCTTCATGTATTTTGCCGTGATCTCCTTATGCTCTGCGGCACTGCGTTTCAGGTTCTGCTTTGTCTCGGAGTAGCCGCCGCCCTCGTAGGAAGATACGGTAAGCCCGAGATACTGCATCGGCGCCTTCGCCCGGTAATAGCACCACAGGAAATGCTCGTAGTCCGCCCGGATCCGATATTTCGGCTCGTAGGGTTTCTGCCGGCACAGGTCTGCGGCATAGAAGCAGGACTGATGGCAGGGAATGTTGCGGTAGCAGACGAAGCCGGTGATACGGGGCGGGGAGGAGATCTTTGTGTCCGTTTTCGCGCTGTAGGTATCTCCGTAATAGATGCCCCGAGGTTTCATGGGATGCTGTTCCATGAACTGTGCGGTGTGTGTCAGAACCTCATTGTCATAGAAGAGGTCACCGCAGTTTAAGAACAGAATATAGTCCCCGGTCACATGGGCGATTGCCTGGTTCATAGCCTCGTAAATACTGTGATCCGGCTCCTGATAGAGATGGATCCGCCCGTCAGAGCGCATGGACTCTACGGAGCCGTCCCGGCTGCCGCCGTCCTTGACGATGACTTCAAAATCAGGACAGGTTTGGGCCAGGATGCTGTCCAGGGTCTGATTCAGTTTGGGGCCGGGGTTCAGGCATACTACGATAATGCTGAATTTCATATGTTGCTCCTACTTTTCTATAAAATCTCCGTAGCCTCGGCAGAGGGAAGAAACGCGACGCGCTCTCGCTCTGTCGCAGAGCGTAGCGGTACATAAGTGACCAAAGTACGGTCACTAAGTGCCGACGTCTGCTTACGGCCTGCTTATTCTTCCCTCTGTCGAGGCTACTGGGTTATGAAGCCAGCCCATACATCTTATGGAAGCCGCTAGGACTGACTGAAAATGCATTTTGTTATTCGATTAGAATATGTTTTTCTGTCGGTGCAGTGTGATCAGGGACGCTGCCGCCATTACCAGGAATACGACACATACAGGCCAGCTGACGAAGCCGGTAATCGCGATGGCGGTGTAGGACAGACAGTAGGCCAGGACATTGGATGCCACATGGACGAACACAGCCATTTTGAATTCTCCGAAATACTCATAGGCATAGGCCATGAGGCAACCGATGAGGAAGCCGTATACCCCCTGCACATAGTTCATGTGGTATACACCGAAGATCAGTGCGGACAGGGCAATGGCCAGTTTCAGATCCATAAATCTGCGCAGATAACCGTAAATCACTCCGCGGAACAATAATTCCTCCGCAATCGGAGAGATAAATCCGAACACCAGAATACCCACGATAAAGTGTGCGGAATACTGTTGTGACACCACTTCGGTATAAGCTTCGGATTTGTTGGTCACGCCCAGAAGTTCAAACAGAAGGTTAAAACCGATGACGGCTCCGATAGTGGTTGCCACCAGCAGGGCATATTTTGCCTTTCCTTCTTTTTTCAGATGGCTTAAATGCATATCCTCTTTGTTCTTCGTGATCAGAAGCTTTGCTGTGGACCATACCGCCAGTGCTCCGCCGATGAAGCCCAGTGCCGCTATGATACTGGACACATCTCCGGAATAGCCGTTGTAGGCTCCCGTCTCATCCCGCAGGATCAACAGATCCACCAGACCGCCGGAGGCTCCGGACTGTGCCAGCTGATACAGCAGTGCCAGCAGCGCATACTGCACCGCATTACGCACCAGAATAAACATCAGGAAGGAATACACCATGGTCCAGATTCTCTGATACATGGGATTTTTCTTCTTATTGTCGGGATTGCTGTTTGCCAGTTCCTCGCTGCCGCGAAGCAGGAATTTTTCCAGTTCTTCCACAGATTGTACGATATAGTCCGCTTTTGCTTCCTTTAGTTCTTCCTTGCTTCCGTAGCCATAGGTCACGCCCACGCTTTCCACGCCCAGTGCTCTGGCCCCTTCCATATCGAACTTTCTGTCACCGATCATGTAGACCTGATCCGGCTCTATGGGATTCTCCCCGAACAGCCGGTGCAGGGTCTCCTGCACTACCTGATCCTTCGTCTCTCTTGTACCGTCCAGTTCGCTGCCTACCACTGCGGCAAAATATTTTTTCAGATCAAAATGCTCTAAGATCCGCTCAACATAGACCTGAGGCTTGCTGGAAGCCACTGCCAGAAAATAGCCCTTGGATTGCAGGTTCTTAAGCATCTCCGGAATCCCGGCATAGACTTCATTTTCAAAAATTCCCGTATTCTGAAACCGTTCTCTGTATTTGGCTACGGCCTCTTCTGCCTGCTCGGCGGTAAAACCGTAGAATTCCATAAAGCTGTCCCGTAAGGGCGGTCCGATAAAGGGCTCCAGCTTGTCCAGATCCGGCTCCTCAATGCCAAAGGAGTGCAGCGCATACTGCACGCAGGTCGTAATTCCGATTTTAGGATCTGTCAGTGTACCGTCCAGATCAAACAGCAGATATTTTTTCATTTAGTTACCCTTTCCTGTCCTTGTATGTTCCGCAGGTAATCAGAAGCTGCGGATCTTGTCCCCGTCATCCTCGGTATTTTTCAGTGCCTTGATCTCCACGTCATAGCCCACATTGGCATTGACCTGCACATGGACCACATCGCCCACTTTTTTGCCAAGCAACGCTTTGCCCAGAGGAGATTCGTTGCTGATCAGGCCTTCCAGAGAGTTTCCGCGAACGGTAGTCACGATCTTGTAGTCCTCCTGGGTGCCGTCGTCGATGAATTCCACGGTAACGGTGTTGTTGATGCCCACCTCATCCACGGCGGAGTTCTCGGAGATCACCTTTGCGGTCTTGATCATTCTCTCCAGATAACGGATCCGGCTCTCATTCTGGTTCTTGTATTTTTTCGCCGCATAATATTCAAAATTTTCACTGAGATCTCCGTGGGCTCTGGCTTCCTTCACATCCTCCAATGCCTTGGGACGCACCACCAGCTTACGATACTCGATCTCATCTTCCATTTTCTTGATGTCAGTGGGTGTTAATTCGTCGTACATAATATAATCCTTCTTTCTACAGCTGCATTGCATAGATCACTGCCAATGACAGAATGATCTGAATGATGGCAAAGCGGAATACGGTCTGTGTATTGGACCAGTCCCATACCTTACGCACATGATCGTGCAGGGGGGTACGCACATTTTTCAAAATATGGATCTTCAGGAAACGGAGCAGAGAAACCTTAAGCAAGCCTAAACCTCCGTCCAGGATCAGTACCAGTGCCAGAGGAATAAACAAAAACGGGCAGCCGCTCTTTAAAATGGCGATACTGATGAACAATCCCATGGCCCGGGAACCCGCATCCCCCATCATCAGCTTACTGGGTGTCGCATTGTACCACAGGTAGCCCAGAATACATACGGCAAACAGCAGGATCAGGAAAGAATAGGTCTCATTGACATCCTTCATACGGTCCACAATGTAGATGGACATGATTGTAATGATCGACAGGGTTCCGGAAAGTCCGTCCACACCGTCGGAACAGTTGGTCACATTCACGGAAGTCCATACCAGAATCACCGTCAGGATAGCAAACACTACGGGAGGCAGCGTGAACTTCACATGGAACAGTGCCAGTTCCACCACATTAGAGTTATATTTCAGAAAGGTGATGGCTACCAGTGCTGCCACGCACAGATCCAGGAAACCTTTTTTGTACTCACCCCAGGGAGTCTTGGAGGCATCGTCCAGGAAACCGGTCATCATGCATACCACGATCAACAGCAGGTAGATCACCAGCTCTGCACTTAATGGTGCAAACAGCAAAACAGATGCCACAAATGCCAAGACAAAAATGATTCCGGCGCCTCTTGGCTTTCCGGCCGACAATTTTCCGTCATGGGCGAATTCTCTTCCGGCGTCCTTCGGCAGATACGGGCTTAATTTTGCCGTTGCCAGTACGGTTGCTCCGAAAGCAAAAAGGATTCCAAAAAAAGCAAGGAGAGAACTGCTTCCCTCCGGCAAGATCATCTGTAACATACTATCCCTCGTTTCCACATGAGATACTCTCTTTGTTGCTCTCATGCTGTATTTTTCTGATAAATTCTGTAACAATTCAGCAGGGCATTCGCAAAATCAACCTTTCCGAACAGTTACAGAATATTTTAACACAAATATCCCGGAATCTCAAATAATTTCCTTGTATTTGACAGTTCCCCCACGGTGGACTACTATATTCTTATGAACACCTTCTGAAAAATAGCCATAAAAGGAGAAATACTCTATGATGATCCATAAGATCGAGCCGCATAAATATTATCCTGAGTTTCGAAATCAGGATCCGAAGCCTTCCGATTATCTGCTGTTATTTGACGGAGAAAAGGTCTATCTGCCTTCCCCGTTACATCTTCCTACCTTTGAGGAAGCTCATAAATTGCTCGGTGTAAAGCAGCCCCTGGAACGCTTCTTTCTGGACTGTGAATATCTCTTTTCCATCGATGACAAAGCCTTTTTCCGCAAGACCACAGAGGAAGCCGGTGCTCTCATGATTCCGGAAGAAGATCTCTATTCTTCCGGTGTGTTCCGTAATTTTGAGCCGGAATATCTGGCCTTTGCCGGAATCACCGCCACCCAGATCAACCGTTTCCGTCTGGACCGGAAGTTCTGCGGCCGCTGTGGGCATCCCACGGTTCCCAGTACCACGGAACGGGCCTGCATCTGCCCGGAGTGCGGTCAGATTGAATATCCCAAAATCTCTCCCGCCGTTATTATTGCCATCGTGGATACCGAACAGGACAAGATCCTGCTGACCCGTTATGCCGGCGGTTCCTATCGTCACTGGGCGCTGGTGGCAGGCTTCGTGGAAGTCGGTGAGACCTTCAAGGGCGCTGCCCGCCGGGAGATTATGGAAGAGGTCGGCCTAAAGGTCAGCGATCTGGTCTATTACAAATCCCAGCCCTGGTCCTTCAGCGATTCCGCCATGATCGGCTTCTTCGCGAAGCTGGACGGAGATCCCGCCATTACCTTGCAGGAATCGGAGCTTGGCGAGGCAAGGTGGTTCTCCCGTGACGAAGTACCGGATCTGCCCTCCACTATCAGTGTCGGCCAGGAAATGATCACCTTATTCAAGAATGGCGGCGATCCGTTCTGCCAGAAATAATTCAGGCAGTTGATGTCCCTGACCACTTGACATCTCTATACCATGATATACGAATTGACTTGGTACTCCCCGGATTCGTCTGTGGGGGTCTTATTGGGCTAT
>JBNMJR010000125.1:0-7718 GCA_050873925.1 Acetatifactor sp. | reverse complement strand
TTCCCCTTAGAGAACCTGAAGGGTGCCGACAAACTCTCCAAAGAAGAGATGAGTAAACGCGTGCTGGAAGCGGCAAAACTGGTGCAGATCGATCACCTTTTAGAGCGCAAGCCCAACGAGCTTTCCGGCGGTCAGCAGCAGCGTGTGGCCATCGCCAGAGCTTTGGTCAAGCTTCCCCGCGTCCTGCTTCTGGACGAGCCCCTTTCCAATCTGGATGCCAGACTCCGTCTCCAGACCAGAGAAGAAATCCGCAGGATCCAGCAGGAGACACAGATCACCACTATTTTCGTTACCCACGATCAGGATGAAGCCATGAGCATTTCCGATATGATCGTCGTTATGAAAGACGGTATCGTACAGCAGATCGGCAAGCCCCAGAACGTCTACGATGATCCTGTGAACCTGTTCGTTGCCAAGTTCCTCGGTACGCCCCCCATCAATGTCTTTGACGGTACGGTAAAAAATGAGCAGTTATATATCGGTACAGAAGCTGTTCTGCCTACTCCCGGGGTAGCGGATCAGACTGTGCATGTCGGCATCCGTCCGGAAGGCTTTGTGTTAAAGGAGGACGGGCCGCTCTCCTGCGATCTGGTACGTCTGGAAGTTATGGGCCGGGATGTGAGCATTGTTTCCACCCATGAGAAATCCCAGAACGTTACCATCCGTTCTATTATCGATGCAGACGAAGGGAAATCCCTTCCCACCGGAAAAGTACATTTTGCCTTAAAGCCCGCAAAAGTATTCCTCTTCCGTACAGACACCGAAGAACGCATCCGCTTCTAGAAAGGCAGAAATACTATGGAAAAGCAAAATCTGAAAGCCTGGCTCTATCTTTTGCCGGCATTCCTGTTCCTGGGTGCTTTTATGATCTATCCTCTCATCGACGTATTTGTGTACTCCTTTGAAGAGGGTTACAACTCCGCATCCCAGACATTTTACGGCGTAGGCATGTACAATTATTCTTATGTGCTCCACGACCCGTATTTTTTACAGGCATTGAAAAATACATTCATTCTGGTCATCATCACCGTTCCGGTCTCCACCGGACTGGCGCTTCTGATCTCCGCGGCCTTAAGCTCTATCAAGCCGCTGCGGGATCTGTTCCAGACCATATTTTTCCTGCCCTATGTGACCAATACTCTGGCCGTTGGTCTGGTCTTCATGATTCTTTTCAAGAAGACTCCTTACTCCGACGGACTGATCAATCTGCTGATCCGGTTTTTCGGCGGCAGTTCCGTGGATTTCATCGACGGACCCTACTGGGCAAAAATGTTCGTACTGTGCTTTTATACCATCTGGATCGTTATGCCTTTTAAGATTCTGATCCTGACCAGCGCTCTGGCCAGCGTGAACCCCATGTACTACAATGCGGCAAGAGTGGACGGCACTTCCCGTTTTCGGATGTTCACGAAGATCACACTGCCCATGATCTCCCCCATGGTATTCTACCTGATCATCACCGGCTTTATCGGTGCGTTCAAGGCCTACAGTGATGCCGTGGCACTCTTCGGCACGAACCTGAATGCCGCAGAGATGAATACCATCGTCGGCTACGTCTACGATATGCTCTACGGTGACAGCGGCGGATATCCCTCCTATGCTTCCGCAGCGGCGATCCTGCTGTTTGCCATCGTACTGACCATCACCTGCATTAATCTGCTGGTCAGCAAAAAGCATGTCCACTATGTATAGGAAGGGAGGTCTTTGTGATGTCTGATATTATGTCTGATTATGAAAAAATTGAGAAGCGCACCCGTATCCGCGGCAATATCCGCAACACCATCATTTACTTTTTCCTGTGTCTGTGGGCGCTGATCGTGCTGTTTCCTTTTTACTGGATGATACTGACCTCCGTAAAAAGTTATGGTTCCTACAATGCGGAATATATTCCGAAATTTTTCACCCTGTCTCCCACTTTACAGAACTATGTGGATGCCTTTACCACTGTTTCTCTGGGAAGATATCTGTGGAACACTTTGTTTTTCACCGTGGTCACCACTGCAATCATGTTGGTGGTCATCACTCTGGCAGCTTTCGCTTTTGCAAGACTGAATTTTGCCGGAAAAGGCCTGATCTTTACCTTATTTTTATCCCTGATGATGATCCCCAATGAACTGGTGGTCATTACGAATTTCACCACCATCACGAATCTGGATCTGCGCAATACCTTCACGGGCCTGATCCTGCCTTCCGTGACCAGCGTATTTTACATCTATCTGCTGCGGGAAAATTTTGCACAGATCCCGGATGAACTGTATTATGCGGCCAAGGTGGATGGTACTTCCGATCTGCGTTATCTGCGCAAGGTCATGGTGCCCATCTGCAAGCCAACGCTGATCACCATTGTGATCCTGAAAGTCATCGAATGTTGGAATTCCTATGTATGGCCCAGACTGATCACCGATGATCCCAATTATTATCTGGTGTCCAACGGCATTCAGGAGATCCGCGAGAACGGTTTCGGACGGGAAAATATTCCCGCCATGATGGCTGCCGTGGTCGTGATCTCCGTTCCCCTGGTGGTGTTGTTCCTCGTATTCCGTAAAAAAGTCATGGCAGGCGTTGCCAGAGGAGGTACCAAGGGATGAGTCAATTTACTAAAAAACTGGCATTATTGTGCGCTGTTGGCGGTCTGTCCCTGTCCTTAACCGGCTGCCACGGTTCCAAGGGGCTACCGGAATTTACCGTTCCGGAAGAGTTCGATACTTCCAGAAACTATGAAATCAATTTCTGGGCAAAAAACGATACTAACAAGACCCAGACAGAAATTTACAAAAAGGCCATTGCAGATTTTGAAGCCCTATACCCCAATATCACGGTGAACCTGAACCTGTATACGGATTACGGCAAAATTTACAACGATGTCATTACCAATATTTCCACCAATACGACACCCAATGTCTGCATCACCTACCCGGATCACATTGCCACTTATCTCACCGGTCAGAACACCGTGGTTCCTCTGGATGATCTGTTTGCTGATGAAAAATACGGTCTCGGCGGCAGTGAACTGGCATATGACGGTCCTACCCGGGAAGAAGTCATTCCCCAGTTTTTGAATGAGTGCTCCATCGACGGTCACTACTATGCCGTCCCTTACATGCGTTCCACCGAAGCCTGCTACGTGAACAAGACTTATGTGGAAGCTCTGGGTTATACCCTGCCGGATGTGCTGACCTGGGATTTCATCTGGGAGGTTTCCGAAGCTGCCACCGCCCAGAACGCAGACGGCACCTATATGGTCAATGGGCAGAATGTGCTGATCCCTTTTATCTACAAATCCACCGACAATATGATGATCCAGATGTTGAAACAAAAGGGTGCGGGATACTCCACGGATGACGGTACGATTGAATTGTTCAACGATACCACCACGGATCTCCTGTATGATATTGCCGGGCATGTAAAAAGCGGTGCTTTTTCCACTTTCAAGATCTCCGGTTATCCTGCGAACTTTCTGAATGCCGGACAATGTATTTTTGCTATAGATTCCACAGCCGGAGCCACCTGGATGGGTACGGACGCTCCCCTGTCGGATATCAGTGAAGACTCTCTGGTAGAATTTGAGACCGCCGTGCGGATGATTCCCCAGTTCGATCCGGAGCATCCAGAAATGATCTCCCAGGGCCCTTCCGTCTGTGTCTTTAATAAAGCGGACTCACAGGAAGTTCTGGCATCCTGGCTGTTTGCCCAGTATCTGCTGACCAACGATGTGCAGATTGCTTATTCTGAGACGGAAGGTTACGTTCCCGTGACCTCCAAGGCACAGACTTCCCCTGAGTATCAGGATTATCTGTCACGCAGCGGAGAGGACAACAGTACCCATTATGCGGTAAAGATTGCCGCATCCAGATTGCTGCTGGACCACGTAGACAGCACTTTCGTCACACCGGTCTTCAACGGTTCCGCATCCTTGCGTGATGCCTCCGGGCAGCTGATTGAAAATGTGGTAAAGTCCACCCGTAGAAAAGAGACCGTGGATGATGCCTACATGCAAAAGCTCTACAGCGATGTGGAAAGCCTGTATCGTCTCGGTCAGGGAAGTGATGCTTCTTTTGGCAAAAAGGAACTGGGGGCCATGCCCCGGGCTTCCGTGATCCTGCTAAGTACTCTGGCGGTCACCTGGGTATTGATCCTGCTGTATGTGGTTTGGGAATACCTGAAGAAGAAAAAAAGATAATTTACAGCCCCATTTGTAAATGATATTTTTCGGTACCTTTCATTTGCTGATGGGGTTCTTTTTGCAAAAAAACTTGATTTATCTTACGGTTCAGGTATAATGGAACTGTTCGGTGTCTGAAAATGCCGGATAAATTGAGGAGTTGTCTGTGTATCTGCACAGACCCATATGTGCCCAGGGCGCAAGAATGGAGGATTATTATGAAAAAGAAGACACTTGCATTAACCATGGCTCTGTCTCTCGTTCTGTCTCTCGCTGCATGCGGAAACAGCAACGCAGACGTTGCAGCTGAATCTACCGCTGCTGCCACCACCGAGGCTGCTACTACCGAAGCCGCTGCTACAACAGAAGCTTCTACTGAGGCTACGGAAGTTGTTGCTGACGAGAAGTCCGAAGGTGTTATGACTTACGAAGAGTACATGGCTGCTGATCTCGATTCCGAAGTTGTGATCGAGGCTTATGTTCAGGCTAAACAGTCCTGGTGGGATGACAAGGCTACCCTGTACACCCAGGATCAGGACGGCGCTTACTTCATTTACAATTCCGTATGTTCCGAAGAGGATTATGCTAAGCTGGTTCCCGGTACCAAGATCAAAGTAACCGGTTATAAGACCGAGTGGTCCGGCGAAGTGGAAATCGCTGAAGGTGCTACCTTCGAGATCGAGGACGGCAGCTACATCGCTCCCGTTACCGATGTGACCGATCTGTTAGGCACTGATGATCTGATCAACTACCAGAACCAGTTCGTAGCTTTCAAGGGCATGACCGTAGAAGCTGCCGGTCAGGATGCTGACGGCAACGATGTTGCTTTCCTGTACAACTGGGATGGTTCCGGTGAAGACGGTAACGACCTGTACTTCAACGTATCTCTGAACGGCCAGACCTATACCTTCACCGTTGAGTCTTACCTGTGTGACAACACCACCGATGTTTACAATGCCGTAAAGAACTTAAAGATCGGTGACACCGTTGATATGGAAGGCTTCCTGTACTGGTACGAAGGTGTGAACCCTCACATCACTTCCGTAACTGTGAAGTAATTTCAAGATTGAAACAGCAAAGAGCTGTCCCTCATTACTGAGCGGACAGCTCTTTTGTTATTTTCCGTAGTTAATCGCCAGTCTGACAAACAGATCTTCCAAATCCAGCCGTACATTCCGTTTTTATACACACGGATCTTTCTGTTTCCATGCCCTCTTTTTATTGTCCACTCTTATACTTTGCTTACCTGCTACTATGGACTCCTGCACATCCCCGGCTTTCCTCTGTCTGTCGAAATTCCTCTGTCTTCGTCAGCTGCGCGACGATTCTTTTCTCAGGATTTACTACCTATGCGAACCGATCACCTTTATTGTCTGCTCTCCCACCATTGCTTCGCAATCTGGAAACCTTCCATGGGAACACAGAATTTACGGTCCCTGGGCGGTTGCAATGCAGCATCCAGTTCCTCCATATCGAACCATTCCACGCTCTCCACTTCCTCTTTTTGCAAAATAAGTTTTTCAGCATCTACAGGCTTAGTGTACATATAGACGAATGCTACTTCATTGTCCCGGAACATTTTTCCGTGGAATTCCTTTTCGTATTGAATGTCAAAACATCCGGCGAATTGCAGATCCTCTTTTGCTGCCCGGATTCCCAATTCTTCGTGAAGCTCTCTAATTGCAGATTCCTCCGGCTCATCCCCCGCCTGAATATGCCCGGCGGAAGAAGTATCGAACCGTCCCGGGAAACTGTCTTTCTCCGCGGAGCGCTTCTGTAATAGCAGTTGGGCGGTTCCGTCCTTCTCCCGCACGATCCAGATATGGGCGGTTCTGTGGCGGATGCCTTTTTCATGCGCCTCCGTGCGTTCTATGGTCTCCCCTGTGGGAATGCCTTTTTCATCTACAATGTCAAATATTTCCATAGTGTTGCAGCTCCTTTGTGTTTCTTTATTGTCCTCTGTATTTCTTTGAAGTCCCCTGTATTTCTTTGTACTTCTCTATATTTCTGTGCTAGTTCATCTGTGCTGCAATCGTACTGAGGGCTCCTGCGATACTGCCGCCTGCCCCTTCAATAGCCTTTGCGATGATGACTGCAGCGATAACGATAGCCGCCGCAATGATTATCCTGCCAATCAGATTCTGGTACTCTTTCATTCTAAGCTTCTCCTCTCTGCAAGGTTACGAGTTTTATTCGTAATCAAAGATAGTCTTAGCCTGAATATAATCCCCATATTTTGTCTTCCATTCCTGATGTGCTGCGGAAGCATCATACACAGATAACGCCTCCGGTTCCATTTCCATCTCGATCATCAGATCGTGGCGATTTGGTCTGGGTGTCACATTTTCATAAATATTCACCGTATGAACCCCTTCGATCTGCTTCGTCCGATCGAAGATCTTCCGGATGTCTGCAAGCATCTCCCTGCTCGCCGCATCCTCCTTGTTCCAGACATTTTCTTTAAACTTTACAATGATCAGATGCTTCATTTTTGCATATCCCCCTTATCTTATTATTGCCGATATGTTTTATCCTACCACGGCATCTCCTCTGCCACAACCAAAATATTCTTGCAAAATCACTTCTACTTTGTCTGCACTCAGCGGATACTGCTTTGTTTCATAGGTAAGGATCAGGTTTACCGAAGGTATGATACCATGTCGACAATATAGTTTTATTTTATCACAGGCATGATTGCAATAATCCGGATTATCCATCATCCCCAAGTGCTCCCAGTAGAAATATTGTCCTGTAAAGGGATGTCGTATCACAAAATCAGGATATAAGACTACTCCATCTAAAACCAGTTTTTCCTCATAATGAAACGGTATTTTATTTTGGTATAGCATTCTGTCAATAATTGCTTCTGATTTAGACCGCAGCATCTTCCCATGTGTTCCTTGTACCAATAAATTTTCCGGATGTTTTGTACATTTTTCATAAGATTCCTCCTGCCACCGTTGAAGTTCCTTATCCAATGGTCTGAAGTTCTTAGCCAGCAATCTCCCATACTCCGGATGATTTAATAAATGTTCGGAATTTGTTTTAATTTTGTCTGTCTTTTTCAAATAGGCTTCCCATCCCGCCACCTCACTCTCCAATTCCTTTTTTCTATACTCATAATATTTCTTCAATGCCAGCATTTCCGCCTGACTTCTTTCTGTTTTCGGAAGATAGTGTATTCCATTTTCCTCTTTTACTTTCCATTTGTAGCGGTTTTCATTTTTGAAGCATTGCAATTCTCCTTTGGGAAATTTTTTATCTAATTTTGTTATCTTTTCTAATTCCTTATTAATTTCCTCTATTCTGTTTTCTATATTTTCACGTGTAATTTTCACTTTTCCTCCTTCTGTGTCCCGGCTTCTCGACTTCCCTGGGGCTTATTCTTACTTTTCTTCCTCCTACGCCCCGCTCCATCGATTTCCCCGGGGCTTATTCTTACTTTTCTTCCTTTCACGCCCCGCTCCATCGATTTCCCCGGGGCTTATTCCTACTTTTCTTCCTTTCACGCCCCGCTCCATCGATTTCCCCGGGGCTTATTCCTACTTTTCTTCCT
>JBNMJR010000124.1:0-7730 GCA_050873925.1 Acetatifactor sp. | reverse complement strand
GCAATGGTGGCTGCCATCTTCTGTGCTGCTGCCAGCATTACTTCCTGTGCGCTCTTTACAACATTGCCGTCTGCATCCACTTCAGCGCTGTACACTTCGTTTACCAGACCGATTCTGTATGCCTCTGCTGCCTTAATATTGTGAGCGGTGTAGATCATCTGTTTTGCCATGCCTGCACCTACCAGGCGAGCCAGTCGCTGGGTTCCACCGAAGCCGGGAGTGATTCCCAGTCCTACTTCGGGCTGTCCGAATACTGCATTGTCGGAACAGATTCTGATGTCACAGCTCATGGAGATCTCACATCCGCCGCCCAGAGCGAAGCCGTTGACAGCTGCGATCACGGGAATGGGGAAGGTCTCGATCTTGCGGAATACATCGTTACCTTTCTTACCGAATGCCTCTCCCTCTGCCTTGGTCAGGCTGCTCATCTCTCCGATATCTGCACCTGCCACGAAAGACTTGGTACCTGCTCCGGTGATCACCAGGCATCGAACCGTTGCCAGATCTACTGCATCCAATGTAGCATTCAGCTCATCCAGTACCTGAGAATTCAGAGCGTTCAGAGCCTTCTCACGATTGATGGTGATGGTTGCCACATTGCCATTCTGCTCATACAAAATGTAATCCATGTTTTTACCTCATTTCAGATTTCTGTTTGCGTTTTCAAAACCACACTAAGGCGATAGAGATTCTACCGCCCCAGCGAATTGTTATTCCATTAGTCCTCGATCTTAACGATGGTGGAGCATCCCATACCACCGCCGATGCACAGAGTAGCCAGACCGGTCTTGGCGCCTCTTGCCTGCATCTCATGCAGCAGAGTTACCAGGATACGGCATCCGGAAGCTCCTACAGGATGGCCCAGAGCGATAGCACCGCCGTTGGGGTTCAGCTGCTTGTCTACGTCGATACCCAGTTCTTTACCAACTGCTACAGACTGTGCTGCGAATGCTTCGTTAGCCTCAATGATATCGAAGTCTTCGATCTTCATACCGGTCTTAGCCATTACCTTCTTGGTGGAAGCTACAGGGCCGATACCCATAACCTCGGGACGAACACCAGCCAGAGCTCCTGCCACGAAAGTAGCCATAGGCTTAACACCCAGCTCCTTAGCCTTCTCTTCGCTCATTACAACGATAGCTGCTGCGCCGTCGTTGATACCGGAAGCGTTACCTGCGGTAACGAATCCGCCGGGATTGATGGCACGAAGTTTAGCCAGACCTTCGATGGTAGAACCATGACGAGGGCCTTCATCGGTATCGAATACGATGGTTTCTTTCTTTTTCTTAACTTCTACGGGAACGATCTCTGCCTTGAAAGCACCGTTCTTCTGAGCTTCTTCAGCCTTTAACTGGCTCTTTAATGCGAACTCATCCAGTTCTTCACGGGTAAGTCCCCACTCTTCGCAGATGTTGTCTGCGGTCTTGATCATATGATAATCATTGAAAGCATCCCAAAGTGCATCTTTGATCATGGTATCAACCATGGTTGCGTTACCCATACGATATCCGTAACGTCCCTGAGGAATTGCGTAAGGAGCCATGGACATGTTCTCCATACCACCTGCTACTACGATGTCAGCATCACCGGCCATGATCATCTGTGCTGCCTGGTTTACACAGTTCAGACCGGAACCACATACCACGTTCATGGTAACTGCGGGAACTTCGATGGGAAGTCCTGCTTTGATGGCTGCCTGACGTGCTACGTTCTGTCCCTGACCAGCCTGGATGACACATCCCATATATACCTGGTCAACTGCTTCGGGAGCAACGCCTGCTCTCTTCAGAGCCTCCTTAATAACGATTGCGCCCAGCTCCGGTGCAGGAGTTGTGCTTAAGGTTCCGCCCATGGTACCGATTGCGGTACGGCAAGCGCCTGCTAATACAACTTTCTTTGCCATTTGTTTGTCCTCCACTTTTTGTTTTCGTTTGGTTTGCTTTCTGAAATGTAGATTGTTATTTTTTTATCATTTCACTGTTCCCATTTTAACATAGGGCAACCTGTTTTGCAATGCTTTTGTCAAAAAAATAACAAAATAACAAATGAAATTTTTATAAATCAGAATTCCCTGATTTTTGTGGTGCGGATCCACTCTCTTGTTCCCTTGATTTTCTGCACTTCCTGAGTATGTTTTGCCAGAAATCTGGTCAGGGGATACACGTCGATCCAGATCTCGTTGTCACTCTCTTTCTGCTCCTCATCAAAGACCAGTTCCAGTCCCCAGTGTAGGTGAGTTACTTCTATATTGTTTACATTTTCCGTCGTACTGTAGCCGGTGTGCCCCATATAACCGATCACGTCCCCCGCCGTCACCACACTGCCTTCTTCCAGGCCTTCCGCATAGGGATAATTCTGCCGCAGATGGGCATAGTAATAGTAGCGTTTTTTGTCAAAGCTGCGGATACCGATGCGCCAGCCGCCGTACTGGTTCCATCCCAGTGCTTCCACTGTGCCGGACTCAACAGCAATAATTGGTGTCCCCACAAGTCCCATCATGTCATGGCCCAGGTGTCTTCGCTTGTATCCGTAACTTCTTCCCGCCCCGAAATCATCGTAATGGGTATAATCAAAGCCTCTTGCAATGGGGCAATATCCTTTCAGTCCGTATTTTCTCTGTATGGTGATCTGTCCGTCTTCTCCGGTCACCTCTGCCTCGTATTCTCCCACCAGTCCTCCCAGTGCCGCGCTGTAAGCTTCCAGATAATAGGGATAATATTTCATATCTTTTGTGAGAATCTCTATCTTCGTCTCTCCCTCCGCCAGCTTCTCCGCTGTCTCGTTCAGGATCTTCAACGCCTTTTTGTCAAATTCCCCGCCGGTTCTGGCTGCTGTATACGCAAGCAACGGGATCCACTCCACATGCTGTTCCGTATCAAAAGTATTCACATCCCAGTCATAGGCCCGGCAAAGCGCTTCATAGGATACGGTAAAATCCACCCATTTGATATAATCCTTTCCCGTAACAGAAGTCGCGGTGACCACCGCCTGTTCCCCGCTTTCTGTCCGTCCCGCCGCCCGAAGCAGAAATACTCCCAGCATTATAAACAGGAGTATCACCTCTGCCCGGATCCATGCCCGCAGTCTCTTTTCTCTGTCCATTCCCTGTCCCGCTCCCAATTCCTCCTTACAGATTATGTTTCTGATTTTTCCGGTATTCAGACAATTCGAAAATCTCCGGTGTATATCGTTTCCCATACAACAAAACAGCCTGCCGGGGATTCCGACAGGCTGTAAATTTGTCTTTATTTAATTTTCTGTCCGGTTTATACTTCCGGCTCGATCAGTCCGTAGGTATCGCCTTTTCTCTTATACACTACATTTACCTGATCTGTCTCTGCGTTGCAGAATACGAAGAAGCTGTGTCCTAACAGTTCCATCTGGATGCAGGCATCCTCGGGATACATGGGCTTGATATCGAACTTCTTGGTACGAACGATCTTGATCTCGTCATCGTCTGTGTAGTCATTCTCTACATAGGCTTTGCTGAAAGAAGCTGCCGCCTGCTGCTTGTCAACGATCTTGTTCTTATATTTTTTCAACTGTCTCTCAATGATCTCTTCCACCAGATCAATGGATACATACATATCGTTGCTTACCTGCTCCGAACGGATAATGCTTCCCTTTACCGGAATGGTCACCTCAATTTTCTGACGCTCTTTTTCAACGCTTAATGTTACATGTACTTCTGTATCGGGATTGAAATACTTGTCCAGCTTGCCGATCTTTTCCTCCACTGCTGCTCTTAATCCTGGTGTAACTTCGATGTTTCTGCCAACAATAATAAACTTCATGCTGATCATCCCTTCCAAGTATTTATTTACAAGGTTTTATGTAGCATCCCTTGTATTTATTGTATAGTCATTATAGCACAATAGCACAGCTTTTTGCAACAATTTAAGAAGTTTTTTACTTGTTTTTGACATTCTGTATGTCAACCCTAAAATCGACAATTCCTGCCATTTTTTGATTTTTATTACATGTTCACAAAACATTTGTTCCTGTTTTTTCGTAAATTTGTCCCCCTTGAAGCACCGGTTTTTCTGTGGATAATGTGTATAACTTGGTGTATAAGTAGCTTTTATCCTATTTTCGGGCATTTTGGATGTGGATAACTTATTTTGTATTTGAATTCTTTTTCTGTCGTTTTTACGTTTGTGTCACTTTTTTTGTATACTTTGTATAGTTCTGTTTTGTCAATCCCCTTTTCATCGCGTAACAATATTTTGACAAATTGCACAATTCATTGTACAACTTATAGTTTTTTGTCTTATCGACACTTAAGTTTCCGTTCTCCGCGACGGCCATAAGCTAACCCGGCGTATACAACAAAAGGCACTGTGCGTTTCCACACAGTGCCTGTACTTACTATTATATAATTAGAAGATCCGTCGAACTGCCAGTACCTTCTTGTAATCGGCATTAGATACGATGATACCGGTCTTGGCGGTAGATGCGTGAACGATCTGGCCGTTACCGATATACAGTGCCACATGACCGGAGTAGCAGATCAGGTCACCTGCCTGTGCATTGGCAAGTCCGTCAACTGCGGCACCCTGGCTGCGGTCTGCAGAAGAGGAATGAGGCAGGCTTACACCGAAGTTCGCATATACACTCATTACAAATCCGGAACAGTCGGTACCGTTGGTCAGACTGGATCCGCCGTATACATAAGGGTTACCAACGAACTGTAATGCATAGTTGGCAACTGCGGTACCCATCTCGCTGTCTCCGCTGGCTGCATAAGTAACTGCAGGAGCGCTGCCGGAAGAACTCTTGCTGCTGGAAGCTGCTTTGGCTGCTGCAGCGGCACGTGCTCTTTCTCTCTCTTCTTTCTCCTTCGCCAGACGCTTTGCTTCCTCCTCTTTGGATTCTGCCTCTACGAATTCCGTATGCAGGGAAACAAATTCTGTGGAGACCCATCCGAGACCTTCCTCAGTATCTACCTGTACCCAGCCGTCAGTCTCATCGGATACTACCAGGTCATCCTCGAGAGGAACCAGACCCAATACCGATGCTTCCAGAGAAGGCTCGGTACGAACTTTCAATGTGGTGGTATTAACGGTTGCCAGTCGGGTTCCTACCTTCTTGGCAAGTTCTACTGCTTCGTCGCCGGTCACACAGTACTCGGCTTTTACATAACCGGTCACGGAACCGGAAGAGATCTGATACCAGCCGTTCTCTTCGGAAATGAAGAGACCTACGGAATCGTCATACAGTTTACCGACGATCTCGCCTTCCTCACTGGGCAGGCTTCTTACATTTACATAATCATTGACCTGTGCGATTACCAGATTCTTGAAGGACTCTTCCTCGGATGCCTCCGGGGTGGTATCCATCTGATCATCACGGATCACGGTCTCAATAATGCTTTCAATCTGTTTCGTGCTGTTGGTACCTGTGGAAAGGCTCTCCAGCTTGTTCCCCTTTGCCAGGGTCAGTTCAATACCGCCACTGGGCAGTACAGATGAAGATGCTGCTGCATTTGCAGTGATATTCATTCCGGAAAAAGCCATAACCGCTGCCATGGTGCAAACGGTAATTTTTACAGATTTACGAACCATTCTATCCTCCTGAAACTCTTGGAGCTGTCTTGATTTCTTAACTTGCTTCGTTACATTTTCAAATCATTTGTTACGAATTTGTTACATCTGTTAACAAATATATCACGCAAATTGCCATTTGTCAATATAGTGAATTAATTGTCAATGTTGCCAAAAATTCCCAGTTTATGCGGGTTTGCGGTTCTTTTACGTAAAAAGAGCCACCGGACCGGTGACTCTTTTCTTTCATAATTCTTCGCTTTTCTTTAAAATATTTTAAGGTTTGTATTACCGATTTATGACTGTTTACGAAAACGGTTGCAGTAATTTCCCGCGCTGACCGCCGCGTTGGCTCCATCCGCCACCGCCGTCACAACCTGCCGCAGAGGTTTCTTACGGATGTCACCGGCCACATAAATGCCGGGGCGATCGGTCTCCCCTGTCTCATCCGCAGGGATATAACCGTCCTCGCCGACCGTCACCAGCTCCCGTAGCAATTCTGTGTTGGGATGAATACCGACGGCGATAAAAATGCCTGCGGCTTCCAGGTCCTTTTCCTCTTCCGTCTTCACATTTTTGATGCGCAGCTTTTCCACCATATCCTCACCGCAGATCTCCGTAACCACATGGTCGTAGAGGATCTCCACATTGGGAAGGCTCTTTAACTCCTCCTGCAATACCATGGCTCCCCGCAGACTGTCTCTTCGATGGATCAGATACACCTTTTCGCAGGTTCTTGCCAGATAGATGGCATCTTCCAGCGCCACATCACCGCCGCCGACCACAGCCACCGTTCTGCCCCGGAAAAAAGCACCGCCACAGGTAGCACAATAGGATACGCCCATGCCGTTCAGTTCTTCCTCGCCGGTCACACCCAGTTTGGCATGTTCCGCACCGGTGGCAAAGATCACCGTACGGGTCTCCAGTTCCTGATTGCCCGCATAGACGCATTTGTAATCGCCCCGCTCTTCCACGCTGTGTACCGTAGCCTCCAGGAACTCCGCTCCCAGTTTTTCCGCGTGCTGTCTAAAAGTCATTCCCATGTCGAATCCACTGATGCCGGGAAGTCCCAGATAGTTATCCACTTCATAGGTATTGAGGATCTGCCCTCCGCTCATGGGCTTTTCTTCTATAATAAGTAGATTCAGTCCCGCCCGCTTGCCATAGACTGCCGCTGACAGCCCTGCGGGACCGGAACCGATAATGATCAAATCATACATATTTTTTCTCTCCTTTTGTCCAGTGTAGCAGTTCCCCTATGGAAAAGCAAGTCTATCTGTGCTACACTCCTTATATGTTCCTGCCCCGGCACGGATTTCCGTGCAAAATACCGGAACCCGGGATGACGGACGTGGCTTTGTGATGGTACAGACCGGACGGCTGCCACGAAAATAACAACAGAAATCCAGAAAGGACACCTTTATGAATACAACGAAAAATACACCGTTGGCCCTGGTCACCGGCGCTTCCCGCGGCATCGGTAAGGCCATTGCGGAAACCCTGGCCGAAGCCGGTTATCATCTGATCCTCACCTGCAGTCATACTCTGCCGGAACTTCAGGCAGTTGCTGCTTCTTTAGAGGAAAAATACGGCATCACCTGCACCGCCGTTGCTGCGGATGCATCGGATCCCGCTGCCATCGAAAATATTTTTGCATCTCTGGACCATCTGGATGTATTGGTCAATAACGCCGGGATCTCCTACATCGGTCTTCTCACGGATATGAGTATTGAAGAATGGCAGCGTGTCATAAATACGAATCTCAGCTCCTGTTTTTACACCAGCCGTCTGGCAATTCCTCTGATGCTGCAGAAGCACAGCGGACGCATTATCAATATTTCCTCCGTCTGGGGAAACGTGGGAGCTTCCATGGAAGTAGCCTATTCCGCCTCCAAAGGCGGTGTCAACAGCTTCACCAAAGCACTGGCCAAGGAGCTGGCTCCCAGTAATATCCAGGTCAACGCCATCTCCTGCGGCGTCATTGATACTGCCATGAACCACTGCTTTTCTCCTGAAGAGATGGATGCTCTCCGGGAAGAGATCCCCGCCGACCGTCTGGGGCAGCCGGAGGAAGTGGCAAAGCTTGTCCTCCAGCTCATCCAGGCTCCGGCCTATCTCACCGGGCAGATCCTTACTCTTGACGGAGGCTGGCAATGACACTCTCCGCCGATTCTCCCGGCACCAGTG
>JBNMJR010000123.1:0-7771 GCA_050873925.1 Acetatifactor sp. | reverse complement strand
CCCACATTGATCACATGAAGTCCCTTATCAATAGTCTGCAGCCAGACATTCAGATAAAAGGCTCCCATTAAAATATTGATCAGCGTAATAACCAGCTGCACCGTATTGATATAGATCCCGGGACGGCTGATCATTTCACTCAGCCGTATGGACCGGCGATCCTTTTCTTCCTCTGCTTTATGTAGGATCTCCTTTTCATTCAGGTTGTCAATGGCGGCATCAAATCCGTAGAAAAACATATCCACCAGCAACAGCAGGAAAAAGAGAAAAATGGCCACTGGCCCATTCATGTCCATATTTTATTTCATCCTTTCGTATTTTATCCTATTTTCGGATACACCATGCATCGGGCTATGTATCCAGCTCCAGGCTGACTTTCAGTGCCCGGTTCACTCTCCGCATAATGTCTCCGTCCAGATGGCATACCTTATCTTTCAGCCTCTTTTTGTCAATGGTGCGCAGCTGTTCCAGCAGCACAACGGAATCTTTATCCATATCATAGAGGCGGGCATTCAGTTCAATATGCGTAGGCAGCTTCGCCTTATTCATCTTTGAGGTGATAGCAGCGCAGATCACGGTGGGACTGTGCTTGTTCCCCACATCGTTCTGGATGATCAGCACCGGCCGGATGCCGCCCTGTTCCGAACCGATGACCGGTCTCAAATCTGCGTAATAGACATCTCCTCTTCTCATTTCTACTCCTTCATCAGCGATTTAACATAAGTATTGCCGATTCTTCCGGAGTTATACGAACACTTTCGATCCGTCAGAAATTTTCAAAATAATCTTTTACTTCTGTGATCTCCCCATTTCGTCTGTAGACTCTGGGGATACGTTTTCCTAATGCACAGACAAACTCATAATTGAATCTGCCGGAAAGTTCTCCCAGTTCTTCCGCCGTGATCCGCTCCTGACCGTCCGCACCGAGAAGCGTTACTTTATCGCCCTCCATGGCTCCGGGAATTCCGGAAATATCCACCATGAACTGATCCATGCAGACTCTTCCAAGAATCGGTGCCTTTTTCCCGTGGATCAACACATAGCCCTTTCCTGACAGACTTCTGGGATACCCGTCTCCATATCCTACAGGAATAGTAGCTACTCTGGTATCCTTTGTTGCAGTAAAAAGTCCTCCGTAGCTGACGCTCTGTCCCGCATGGATCGTCTTGCAGTAAATGATATGACTATAGAGAGACATTGCCGCCCGCAGAGGTACGATATCCTTGCTTACTTCTTCGGAAGGATATAAACCGTAGGTCGTGATTCCGGCCCGGACCATGTCCATGTTGGCCTGAGGCATTTCCAGAATTGCCGCACTGTTGGAACAATGCTTTACCGGAATGTCCAGTCCCAGTTCCGACTGTATTCTATGAATAAAATTCCGGAACAGCTCCAGCTGATGATTGGCGGAAGTCTTATCCGCTTCATCGGATTTGGCAAAATGGGTGAAAATTCCTTCCACTTCCAGTTCCGGATGCTCCATGACGAATTTAACGAAATCCAGGCCTTCATCATCCGGGGTAATGCCGATTCTTCCCATGCCGGTATCTACTTTTATATGTACTTTGGCTTTCTTACCGGCCTTTGCAGCGGCCTCTGCCAGTTCTTCCACGGTATCCCTGCGATACACTGCCGGCCGGATCTCCTCCCGGACCATTTCCTCATAGCAATAAGGGAAAGTATATCCCAGGATCAGAATCGGTTTCTTCACACCGGCTTCCCTGAGGACATGTGCCTCTTCGTAGGTTGCTGCAGCATAGCCGAACATAAAGTCCATATCCTCCAGCATTCTGGCAATGGGAACACCACCATGCCCGTAACCGTCCGTCTTTATGACCGCCAGTATTTTTGTCTCCGGAGCAATATTTTCCTTCATATGGATCATATTCTCCCAAATAGCGTCCAGATCTATTTCTGCCCATACCCTTTGGTAGGAATTCATCTTTTCCTGTAGTTTGCTTGTCATTTCTTCACACTTTCTTTCTCATCATAGTCTTTCATCAGGCAATCCGCAATATCTCCCGCCATTACCCCATACTCCGTATGAAGCTTTGCCGCCAGTTCACCGGCTCTGCCGTGGAGATACACGCCGTTCACCGCTGCATCAGGTGCATCCGTTCCCTGAGCTAAAAGTCCCAGGATCACACCCGTCAGAACGTCTCCGCTGCCCGCAGTGGCCATGCCACTGTTGCCCGTCGTATTCAGATAAAATTCTCCCTGTTCTTTACATACAACGGTTCTTGCATCCTTGGCGACCGCCACACCGTGAAACCTTTCTGCCAGTTCTCTGCCGCATTCCGGAAGATCCTTCTTGCATTCCGGAATACTCCTTGCAAGCAGTCTGGACAATTCTCCCACATGTGGAGTCAGGATAATAACTCTGCCCTCTGCCCCCTGGGTACGCAGTTTTTCTGCCAGAGCCTTACCGTTTTCTTCCGCCAGGAGATTCAGTGCATCCGCATCCAGCACCAGTGGCTTTCTGCTCTTTTCCACCACTTTTTTCAGGCATTCCAGTGCCTGTTCCTCCCTGCCGATGCCGGGACCGATGGCAATGACATCCGCCCATTCCAGGCTCTCTGACAGTTGCCTGCAGGATCCGTACAAAGCTTCCGGAATTCCCTGCTGTAAGATCTGCCGGTTTTCCTCCGCAGTAATGACTTTTACCATACCGGCTCCGGTACGGTATGCCGCCCTTGCCGCCAGAATTGCCGCGCCGGCCATGCCGTTGCTCCCGGCCACCAGCAATGCCTTGCCGAAAGTTCCCTTATTTCCGGAAGCGGTTCTGTCCGGCAGATGCTGTTCACAGCTGTCATAAGTATACATCTCAGGACTCTGTCCCAGAAAGCTCTCCGGGCCGATCCCCACATTGGCGATGCGTACCTGCCCGGCATAGTCGGCTCCCGGATACATCGCAAGACCTCTCTTGCAGAAGCCGAAGGTGATCGTTGCATCTGCCAAAAAAGCACAGCCAAGCACCCGGCCGGTGTCCGAACAGATTCCACTGGGGACATCCAGCGCCAGCTTAAATCCTTCCGCAGCGTTCATCTCTTCTACGGCTTCCGCATAGGCGCCTTCCACCGGGCGGCTTAATCCCACACCGAACAGGGCATCTACAATCACATTATATTCATCTGTCTGCGTATTACTGTCTGTCTTCACCGGAAAATGTTGCAGGGTCTGCCACTGGCTTTTCCATTGCTCCGTAGCTTTCGCCGGATCTCCCACAAGTCGTACCGCTACGACGTAACCGTCCGCCGCAAGAAGTCTCGCCAGAGCCAGACCGTCTCCACCGTTATTTCCCATACCAGCAAAAATGAGCACTTTTGTCCGTTCCTTCACGGCTTCAAAGCGCTCTTTCAGAAAATCCTCCGCAGCCAGAGCCGCTCTTTCCATCAGAACCGGCCCCGGAATGCCGAGGTACTCTATGGTATTTTTATCATATTGCTTCATTTCCTGTGCAGTTACCAGATATCTCATACTATTTTTGCTCCGGATTATATTTCATGTCAAACAGATTGACCACTTCTGCACCAAAGATGTCATGCATATAGTTGTAGATCTCCTGATTCTGTTGTTCCATCTGCTGTTTTTCAATCAGACGTTTTTTCAGTTCGATACGGATCGCACTCACCCACTCGGCAGTCTCCCTGATCTGTTTGTCATTATCCTTCATAATATCATAGCAGCAGTCCATAGTAAACAACATAAGCTGAAGATTTAATCTTTCAATCTCTCTGGGGATGTCTTTTAACTCATCTTCGTAAGCTTCCAGCTTCTCATTGCATTCCTCGATCAGACGCTTATGATCCTCGATCTGCTTGTTCAGCTTACTGTCTGCACCTTGCTGATCCGCCTCATCCACCATGGGTACGATCTCTTTCATCAGCTTCTTTTTCAGATTCCGGATATCTTTCGACTCGGTATTGAGCTTACCTTGTCGTTTCAGCAGCTGATTCAGGGCATCTTCCGTCTCTTTTAACGGAACGGAACCGGTCTTATTTAACAACCGATACCATTTATTGTCCAGGGTGAGTACGGGCAGATGCTTTCCTGTCAATGCACTTTTGAAAGCCTCCTGTCGTTCCTGTGCGTTCTCTTCTGCGTTACCGCCGCCCATAATATCACTCCTTTTGTGCCTTACTTCATGTCGTATTATTTCTCGGTGCGCTGAAATAAGCAATCATATGATTTGTGTGCAAGCGCCCAATCATACGCTTGCTTATTTCATGTCTGAACTGTAACGGTTAATGTTATAGGATAGTTTCATTAAGCTGTCGGACAGATGCACGTTCTCCACCTGAATTCCCTCCGGAACATTCAGATCCACATGGGCAAAATTCCAGATGGCACGGATTCCGTTAGCCACCAGCTTATCGGCCACTTCCACAGCACTGGTCTTGGGAATCGTCAGTACGGCGATGTCAATGTCATTCTCCCGGATAAAGGATTCCAGCTGCTCCATAGGCATGACCTTCACACCACGGACATCCTTTCCCACCAGCTCCGGATTTGCATCGAACATTCCCTTGAAGATAAATCCGCGACGCTCGAAGTTCATATAATTACCCAACGCTCTTCCCAGATTGCCGGCTCCGATAATTACGAAATTATGTTGCTTATCCAGTCCTAATATCTTACCGATCTCGCGGTACAGATATTCCACATTATATCCATAGCCCTGCTGGCCGAAACCGCCGAAATTATTAAAATCCTGACGTATCTGGGATGCGGTCACTTTCATCAGTCCGGAAAGTTCCTGTGAGGAAATGCGCTCCACACCTTCATCCTTAAGTTCCCCCAGATATCGAAAGTATCTGGGCAGTCTGCCGATCACGGCCTGTGAAATTTCTTTTGCTTCCAACGCTTTTACCTCCGATTTTCCTTAAGTATACACCATATGTTAAAAACTTGTCAATGAATTGACAGGTTTTCTTCTTTTCGATACAATAAAATTTAAAAAGCCCGGTTTCCGTGGGCTGGAAATAAAGGATACTTACTACCATGATATTATCTTGTCAGAATATTTCAAAAGCATTTGTAGAAAATCAGGTATTGAAAAATGTCTCTTTCCATATAGAAGACCATGAAAAGGCAGCCATCGTCGGCATCAACGGTGCCGGTAAGACAACACTGCTCCGCATCATCGTAGGGGAAATGGCTCCCGATGACGGCCAGGTGGTTCTGGCAAAGGACAAGACTCTTGGGTACCTTGCCCAGAACAGTACCGTGGACACCTCTCACACCATTTACGAAGAGCTGTTGTCCGTCAAGGCGGATCTGCTGCGTCTGGAAGAAAAGATCCGGGAATGTGAAAACAATATGAAGCACGCGGAAGGGGATGCTCTGGAGGATCTTATGAAGCAGTACACCTCTCTCACCCACGCTTTCGAGACCGGCGGCGGTTACATCTACCGCAGCGAGCTGGTCGGTGTGTTAAAAGGACTGGGCTTTACCGAAGACGAATTTTCCAAGCCGGTTGCCACGCTCTCCGGTGGTCAGAAGACCCGTGTGGCTCTGGGCCGTCTTCTGTCACAGAATCCGGATCTGATCATCCTGGACGAGCCGACGAACCATCTGGATATGAATTCCATCGCCTGGCTGGAGACTTATCTGCTGAATTACAAGGGAGCCGTTCTCATCGTCTCCCACGACCGGTATTTTCTGGACCGGATCGCCGGAAAAGTCATCGAGATCGACCAGTCAAAAGCTACGACCTTCCTCGGCAATTATTCCGATTATGCCGTGAAAAAGGAACAGCTGCGCGTCGCCGCCTGGAATGCCTATATGAACCAGCAGCGTGAGATCAAGCATCAGGAAGAAGTCATCGAAAAATTAAAGTCCTTCAACCGGGAAAAGTCCATCAAACGGGCAGAAAGCCGGGAGAAAATGCTGGACAAGATCGAGGTCATCGAAAAGCCCTCGGAAGTCCGCACAGATATGAAGCTGACTCTGACGCCCCGGATCTTAAGCGGCAATGATGTGCTTACTGTGGAGCATCTGGCCAAAAGTTTTGACTCTCATAAGCTTTTTACGGATGTCAATTTTGAGATCAAACGCGGTGAACATGTGGCGATCATCGGTGACAACGGCAGCGGCAAGACCACCCTGCTTAAGATTTTGAATGGTCTTGTTCCCGCCGATCAGGGCACTTTTCGGTTAGGCTCCAATGTAGAGATCGGTTATTATGATCAGGAGCATCATGTACTGCACAGTGAAAAGACATTGTTCGAAGAAATCTCGGACGATTATCCCTACCTGAACAATACCCAGATCCGCAATGTTCTGGCGGCCTTCCTCTTCACCGGAGAGGATGTGTTCAAGCGTATCAGTGATCTGAGCGGCGGCGAGCGGGGACGTGTATCTCTCGCCAAGCTGGTACTCTCCAACGCGAACTTCCTTATCCTCGATGAGCCGACAAACCATCTGGACATCATGTCCAAGGAAATATTGGAAGATGCCCTGAACGGTTACGAAGGGACCATATTGTATGTCTCCCACGACCGTTACTTCATCAACCGTACCGCCCACAGGATCCTGGATCTGACGGAGGGACAGTTTGTGAATTACGTTGGCAATTACGACTACTATCTGGAAAAACACGATACGGTGATGGCTGCCATAGAAGCAAGTGCCCCGCAGAATGCAGACACCGATAGTGCAGTTACCGCTAAGGCTGCAGAATCCGAAGTCAAGCTGGACTGGAAAGCCCAGAAGGAAGAACAGGCCCGACTTCGCAAAAAGGAAAACGACCTGAAAAAATGCGAAGAACAGATTGCCAGACTGGAAGCCCGCATCTCCGAGATCGACACCGAAATGTCCGATCCCGCCATCGGCACCCAGGTAGCCAGGCTGCAGGAACTGTCCAAGGAACAGGCCGCCTGCCAGGAGCAGTTGGAAAAATTATATGAACAGTGGGAAGAACTGGCAGAATAAATGGAAAGGTTTCTTGGAAACGGTTATTTTTCAAGAAGAGAATTCTGTTTGTATTTAAAACGCTAATATTGGCGAAAAAAATACAAAAATATGCCATTTTGCTATGTAAACAAACACTATTTTCGCTATAAAAGCGAAATAAAAAAATTCCGTACAAAAATTCCTGATTTAGGAAATTTTTTGTACGGAATTCATTGTTTTGGGGCTTTTTACACCAAATTAGCTTTCCTTTTAAAGCAGGCTGTCCAGTGTTTCTCTGATGGCCTTGATGAAGTCCAGGCTGTTGAGGATCACGGGATGCTCACAGGTGGAGATCAGGGACAGGCTCTTGGTCATCTTGCCGTCCTCGATGGTCTTGATGCATGCCTGCTCCAGCTTGTCTGCAAAGTTGCACAGTTCGTGGATCTGATCCAGTTCGCCGCGCTTTCTGAGTGCTCCGGTCCATGCGTAGATGGTAGCGATGGAGTTGGTGGAGGTCTCTTCGCCCTTTAAGTGCTTGTAGTAATGACGCTGTACGGTTCCGTGAGCAGCCTCGTACTCATAGACACCGCTGGGAGATACCAGTACGGAAGTCATCATGGATAGATCGCCGTAAGCGGTAGCTACCATATCGGACATTACATCGCCGTCGTAGTTCTTGCAGGCCCAGATAAATCCGCCCTCGGAACGGATGACACGGGCTACGGCATCATCGATCAGGGTGTAGAAATATGTAATGCCCAGTTCTTCGAATTTTGCCTTGTACTCGTTGTCATAGATCTCCTGGGAAATATCCTTGAAGGTATGATCGTATTTTTTGGAAATGGTGTCCTTGGTGGAGAACCACAGATCCTGCTTG
>JBNMJR010000122.1:0-7820 GCA_050873925.1 Acetatifactor sp. | reverse complement strand
GGTGGGAACTGCCATAGCTACGGTCATAACAGCGACTAATAACAAAGCATATACTTTTTTCATTGGGCATTTATCTCCTTTCGTAGAGTATAGAATGGTCTCTATATATAAACGGTCGTTTCCGGCCGGTTATACCTAATTTACTTCCTCATAAAAAACATCGAGGATCAGCTGATACAATGCATCGTCATCCACATTGAACTCAGCATACTTTTCACCCATGGTGACTTCACCATCAATGGTATAGATATTCTCCGTATCAAAGGAGCAGTTCATATATTCCGTGCACAGGTATACCGCCTGATCCAGACTGATACTTGTGACCATCTGCTTTTCCGCTGTCTGGTAGAGCTTTACGGGAAGTGTCATATCTTCCTTCATGCCCTGTTTCAGTTGATTTACAAAAGCTACCGCGTACATCTTCTGACGGGCAATGCGCTTATTATTAGAAGCAACGTCCGGAGACTTCACTGCTCTGGCTCTCACAAATTCAACTGCCTTGTTTCCTCTCAGAGTCACAGTCTCTCCCGCGGTAAATAACTTTGGCTTTAATTCTGCCAGTTCCTCCGGCACCGTGACGGTGACGCCTCCCACAGCATCATTCAGATCTGCGATACTGTTCATGGACAATGCACAGTAACCATGGATGGGCAGTCCGTAGAACAGATCCGACACCGCCTCTTCCATGAGCTGACAGCTCCAGTCTCTGCCGTTGCCGTAAGCATACTGCAGAGCCAGCTGTTCGGTTCTGTCTTCCACAAAGCTTCCATCCGTGGCATATACATGCACGGGCACCATGGAATCTCTGGAAATATTGATGAGCTGAATGGTCTTCGCTTCATCGTCCAGCACTGCCAGGATCACACAGTCGGCCTGTCCGGCTTTGCCGGGTGTCTTCTCCTTCGCGATTCCGTCTCTGCTGTCAATGCCAAGGCAGAGAATATTCATGAGGTTTTCTTTATATTGGTAAGTCTTACCGTTGTAACGGACCTGACCTTCCTGCAATTCATAGGATTCTTCCACTTCCTGTGTTCCGGAAGCTTCGGAATTTTTCTCATCGGCAGCCTCCTGCATGGCCCAAGCTGCATCTGCACTGTTGCCCTGTGCATGATGAAGCAGGCTGGTCCGTCCGGTGGATCTCCATACATTCACCAGGATCACTGCAATCACTGTCAGGACCGCTAAAAGCGCCAGCAGAATTCCCAGCACACACAGGATCTTCGTCCGGACACGTTTTCTGTGCCGGACAACATTCTGCCTGTTGTATTCCGCAGCTTTCCTTCCGGTCAGCTGGGATTCGTCCCGCTCGTCCTCAATGATGGAAATATCTTCGGATATCTCTTTACGATTTTCCTTTTTCATAGGCTGTCTCCATTATTCTGCCGCATCCGCCTCAACGCCCGGTTCCCGCTCCGTCAGTACCGCCTGTACCAGAAGACGGTTGTTCGGCTGGCTGCCGATGCAGGTGGCCAGTGTAATGATCCGATCCTCTTTGGTCACTGTTATCTCTTTGTCGATATTCGCACTCATATCCCGGGTGTCAAAGATCGACTGCAGATACTGTTCATACACCTCCGGATCAGCAAAATCAAAGCTGTACAGCAGATGTCTGTCATCATAAATATGCGCTGCAAAAATGGTATAATGCAGCACCTCATCCGGCAGATAGATCAGCACTTCCCTGTTCTCCCGAAAGAAGTCAGGATCTTCGAATTTATGTAGCTGGGCAAACATGGAGCCATTCTTCATGTTATGCCCGTAGATCACCGTATTATTGTCTGTAAAGTCCTTACTGTTGAGATTTTCCGTATAAATACATCCCGGATAACCGTAAGAACCGTCAATGTTGTGCATGAGATAATAAGAATTGTCTGATGCATGCTGCAGAATCGGATAGTCGATCTCCGTCCCCGGCACTGTGATCCAGGCATATACATCCGGATTCACTGCCTGCAATTCCTCGAACTTCACGGGAATGACTGCTGTCTCCTCAGATGTTGTCTCTGTCTCCGCGGTCTCGGTACTTTTCATATCCGCCAGCATTTCGTTGATCTCATCCTCGGTCATGGCCGCTTTGGCCTCCTCGGTGCCCTGTTCGGCACCTTCCGTTTCTTCCTGCGTCGCGGTATTTTCCTCCGGATGATGATAGATAATATTAGAGATTCCACTTACCACAAAATAGGCAAGGAGCAGACCTGCTACCCCCGCCACAATGGTCATTATCTTTCGTTTCATGTAAGCTCCTTCTTCTCAGACAACAGAAGATTTCATTACTTCTAAATTTACGTCTACGTTTTTAACGTAATTTTATTTTCTGTTTTAAACGTACCCATTATATACGTTTAAAACAGGTATTGTCAATAGTTTGGGGTCTTCATAATGTAAGTGTGATTATTTCGAACTATGGAAGTGGGAATTCCTCATAGAAAAACTTTTTGTGATTACACTAAGGGGTGCCTAATCAGGGAGAAAGATATTGGAGGATATACATGAAAAAAACTTATGATCGACTGGCCGCCGGAGAACGTATTCGCGAAAAAAGAAACCTGTTGGGATTCACGCAGGACGAAATGGCTGAAAAAATAGATCGTGCTGCCAAATATTACGCAGATATCGAACGCGGCAGCTGCGGCATGAGTGTGGAGACACTGATGGCTCTTTCCGAGACTCTGGATATGTCACTGGACTATATAATTTACGGGAAAAATACCGAAGAAAACGGATACCCCGGGGAAACCGCCGAAGTATCCGCTATTTTAAATATGTTAAACAATTCCGAACAGAGAGAACGTGACTATGCTCTCAGACTTTTAAAACTGTTTTTAGCTTCCAGAAAATAATTCTGTCCTAATTGAATCCAAATAATTTCTGGCAGATCTTATATCCTTCTACCGAAATCTTCCGTCCGCCTCTTCCGGGCAGGTTCATGGTACCACCCATGATGCCGTTACGCATCCACAGATACAGGCGTTTGTCTTTTCCTTTCAGGTACTCCCACAGCTCCTTCTTTTTCTCCAGATGCTCTGTGGTACCGGAGCGGATCAACAGTACGGAAGATACTGTCATGATGATCTCCAGGTAATTGCGCATGTACTGATACAGGCGTCGGTTTTTCACCAGTTCCGCCTTTCTGCCTACCAGATAATCGATCATCAGCTTCGTCACACGGATCTGCTGGTCGATGCGGGAGATCATCACGGTCTCATTCACCGACTGGTCCTGTCTTCCTATATAATATCTGTAGAAATTCACATCCAGATAATACATATTCTTCACATAGGGAAGCGGTTCAAATACATACAGGTTGTCCACATAGAAGGTATGCTCCGGAAGCTTCAGTCCACATTCCTGCAGCAGTTTGGTACGGAAGATCACGGAGTGCATCAGTATGTAATGACCTTTCAGAAAATGATGGCAGTCCGACCAGGTGAACATCTTCTCCACCGGCAGGATGTGACGATACTGGATCACTTTCTTGCGGCGCTCGCCTTCTTTTTCATAGACATAGTTGCTGATGAGCATATCCAGTGCCTGACCGCCGCCGGCCAGTTCTCTGAGGGTATCCAGAATCTTAAAATATGCATCCTGCTTCACCCAGTCATCACTGTCCACTACTTTAAAATACAGTCCCGTGGCATTGGCGATTCCGGTATTCACTGCGGAACCGTGTCCTCCATTCTCCTTATGGATGGCACGCACAATGGTCGGAAACTGTGCTTCATATTCGTCTGCGATCTCTGCGGTACGGTCTTTGGTAGAACCGTCATCGATGATCAGAATCTCCACATCCTCCCCGCCGATGAGCAGGGAGTCAATACATTTTCTCATATACTTTTCAGAATTGTAACAGGGAATTGCTATGGAAAGTAATTTCATATCGCTGTCCTTTCTTCACTATCTTGTTGTTCACTGTCCGGGATCGTCCTCTCGGACACCCAGCTTCATGTTCAATCCCTTCGCATAGGCTGCAAACGCGGAAGGAATGGGATATTTTTCCCTCGTCTCCCGGGGTTCAATATAGATCCAGTCTGCAGAGTCCGGGCCTTCACACTTTGGTGCCAGTTCATCCACGCGGATCAGATACCCTTTCATATGCCATTCTCTATGGGAAAAAATATGCTTTGCATCTTCAAGGGGCTGGATCCGGAGTACCTGCAATCCGTTCTCCGCCAGATATTTCTTGACCTCTTCTACGGTATGATAACCCTTCATGGAAGGGAATTCATACATACCGGCCAGCAGTCCTTTCGCCGGCCGCTTATGCAATGCCGCCAGCTCCGCATCCCGGATAATAAGGATCGTCTTCTCCTCCACCGTGCGTTCTTTTGCTTTGGCTTTGTTGGGATATTGCAGCTGTGTACCGTCCGCATATGCCAGACAGATCTGCTGCAGGGGACATTCCTCACAGTGTGGTGCCCCGTTGGGAATACATACGCAGGCACCGATTTCCATCATAGCCTGGTTGAAATCTCCCGGCCTGTCTGTAGGGATGACCTCCCACAGATCCTTTTCCACGGCCTTTTTTACTTTATCCTCAGAGATACAGCGTTCATCCTTGCGGACTCTTGCAATTACCCGCAAGACATTGCCGTCCACCGCAGGATTGGGTTTGCCATAAGCAATGGACGATACCGCCCCCGCCGTATAACTGCCGATTCCTTTTAATTTCAATAATTCCTCATAGGAATCCGGCATGACTCCGCCATATTCTTCCATAATCTGGATGGCTGCTTTCTGGAGATTCCGTACCCGGTTATAATATCCCAGACCTTCCCAAAGCTTTAACAGCACCTCTTCCGGTGCCTGCGCAAGTGCGGCGATATCCGGCAGTGTCTCCATAAAGCGCTGGAAGTAAGGCTTTACCGCTTCCACTCTGGTCTGCTGCAACATGATCTCCGAGACCCATACGCGGTAGGGAGTAGGCTCCTCTCTCCAGGGAAGGATCCTACGGTTATTATCATACCATTTTAAAAGTGGTTTGGGAATCGCCCGAAGGTCACCTTTCCTAAAGATTTCCTTAACATCCGTTAAATTTTCATTGTATTTATCCATAGAGTCTATCGCAGACGGTTGCATTCGAACTTCTCCATGGTGAGCAGGCAGTTTTTCAGTTCTTCATAACGCTCTTCCGGCTCACCGTCATTTACTTCAATATCGCAGGAAATTGCCATGGTCGTGATCATCTCGTTGGTAATACGATGATGCAATCCTGCCAGAATATTTAACTTTTCCTCATAGGAGTCCGCGTCCAGAAATTTCAGTACCAGCGGATCCAGCGTGGGTTCTTCGTCTTCTGTGGGGGAAATCGATGCCGATGTGGGCTGGGCGGAAGCTGCCTGGGCACAGTCTGGTGTCGGTGCTGTTGTTGTCTGTGCCGCGATCGTCGTTGCCTGTACTGCTGTGTTCTGCGCCACAATCGGCGTTGTCTGGGCTTCGACGGGCTGGGGCGCGGTCGCCGTTGCTACGGGCTGTACCCCGCTCACCACATCTGTCTCGCGAACCTGTCTGTCCGCCTCCGCTCCCTGTAATTCAAAACGAAAGCGCTGTGTCACCTCCGGGTATTTCTTCCGATCCACCTCTCCGGTAAACATAGCAAGGGGCCTTGCATAGGTCTTGAAATCCCCATACAAAGCCTGATAGATCACCAGCTGCTCTCCGGTCTCGGAATGTTCCGCGATCGTTACGACCTGATACAGATTGCCCTTAAAGTGCTTATATATCTCATGTGGTTTGGGAATAAATGTCATTTGTCGTTCTCCTTTCCCATCGTCCCGTTTATTGCGGCATATGGTATCAGTATACCCCTTATTTTCAAAAATGTCATGTAAATAACCTCTAAAAATCCGTCAGCAGATATTCATAAGAAACCGAATAATTGCCGTCTGCGTTGCAGGCCTGCGCCAGTTCCGCACTCAATGTTTCCCGCTCCGTCTCACTCATGTCGTTGATCTTCTTATGATGAATGGTAAATGTATAATCACAGCTGCCGTCCTCTTCCACCGCATAGGTCAGCGTCACGCCGCTGTTGCGATAGCCGTTCTCGTTCAGATACTGCTTCATATCGCTCATCAGCTGCCGTTCCTGTATCCGGTTCTCCATGCGCTGTGTCTCATCCCGGCTCTCGCTCTTCACGGTTGCGCCGATACACAATACAATGATCAGAATAAGTACTACGGTAGTACTGTAAAATACCACATTGGAAACGAACTGTCTTCCCATAACCCATACCTCTTTTTCTGCTTTTTGTACTCAGGGGTCTGTCGGAAATCTTATTTTCCCGTCCTGACAGGTATAGATTACACTTTTTTAAGTCCTAAAAAACTCTCTTATTTAAAATATTCGGCACCTGCTGCCTCCACGGCCGCTTTCAGTCCCAGTGCAGACATTCTGGTGGCGCCGTTCCCCCAGATGATCATCTGTTCCAATGCATCGGAGGTTGCCACCGTCACCCGGTATTTCTGCGGCTTCGCCCCCAGCTGATGGGTCGTGCGCTCAATATACTGGTCCGCGGTCTCCGCTTCTTTTGTATAGACGACTTCTATATTATGATACTTCATGGTGGAGCCGGGATTGCCCTTCACCTTGTAGGCATCATAGACCAGGATCAGCCGGCAGCCCTGATACCCCTGATAGTTGCACAGAATATCCATCAGCTTGTCCCTGGCACTGTCCAGATTGATTTTCGCCAGGTCCCGCAGTTCCGGCCATGCAAAAATAATGTTATAACCGTCCACCAGCAGATATTCCTCCGGTTTTTCCTGCGGTACGACCTTGCGCGTACCGGTGTCACCGGATGCCCCCGCCGAACTGCCCGTATAGCTGCCCCGGTTTCCGGAGGACGTATGATATCTGCGGAATCTGTGGGGATCCTCCGCTTTCTTTCCATAAGTCTGACGGAAGATCTCTTCGATTTCCTCCTGGGATATGATCCGCTCTACTCCGCCCCCGGTCTGGCGAATAGCCCCCTGCTGCCTGTTTACTGCCTGCAGCCCCGCATCCGAAATGTCATCCGCATCTTTGTCTTCTTCCTTTTCCGGCTTCCAGCCGCGCTCCACATGGGCATATTCCGGCACCTGATCCCAGGGCACCTGAAAACCGGCCCCATGAGCGCAGAATACCGATCCGGTGGGATTGACCACATCCGCTTCCGGGTCATAGCCGATCTCTGCCATTACCTCCTCCGGATTATGGCAGGGTTCATATCCTTTCAAAGTACAGGACAAACGCCCATGCCCTTTGGTATAAGAAGCAACCTCTTTTCCGTAATCTCCCATGGAAGCTACGGGAACGCTTCCCGTCAGCACACTGCTGTCGCCTTCTGTCTCCGGCGGTTCAAAGCTTCCGTTCATTCTTGTGATATCCGACATGGCTCTGCCGAGATTCTCCGTAGGCACCTCCAGCCGGAAGGAAAACCACGGCTCTAACAAGATGCTTTTTCCGCTGCGCATTCCCTGGCGCACCGCGCGGTAAGTGGCCTGTCGGAAATCTCCACCCTCTGTATGTTTGGTATGGGCTTTTCCGGCAATCAGCAATATCCGCAGATCCGTAAGCTCGGAACCGGTTAGCACACCCACATGCCGTTTTTCCTCCAGATGTGTCAGGATCAGCCGCTGCCAGTTGCGGTCCAGCATATCTTCACTGCACAGGGACGCAAACTGCAATCCACTGCCCCGCTCCCCGGGTTCCATCAACAGATGTACCTCAGCATAATGACGCAAAGGTTCAAAATGCCCGATGCCTTCCACAGGCTCCGCCAGTGTCTCCTTGTATACAATGCTTCCCGCAGCGAATTCCGCTTCCAGTCCGAAGCGCTCCCACAG